>JAIYCF010000025.1 GCA_027488165.1 Streptomycetaceae bacterium | reverse complement strand
GATTCGAGTGTTCTAACAAAGCCAACAAGTTCGGTTGGCTTAAGCAACTTAACTATTGGATAACCAACGAGTTGTCCTGGTCCGTGCCAAGTAATTCTTCCGCCACGATCAACATCTATGACTGGAGTGCCATCAGAGGGGCGCTCGAAATCTTGGGTTCTCTTTCCGGCGGTGTAAACCGAAGGATGTTCTAACAAGATAAGCGAGTTAGTACGTTGACCGGCAGCTACCTCTTTATGGAATTGACGTTGCATTTCAAGCGCTGCTTCGTATTCAACTAAGCCCGCGCGCGAAACTACGATCGCCGAGGAGTTGGGGGCTTGTTGTACATCCACACCCACAGCCTAAAGGTAGGCTGTACCCCTAGTGAAATTTGCTTGATCAATGCAGCGAAAGGCCATCTCGACGTGTCAATAACGATCCAACCTCAGAGCACACAAAAGAATCGCAAACCCTTCGCTTGGGCGATGTTGGTTGTAATCCTCTGGTTTGTCATCACCGGCATCTTTGGACCGCTATTTGGAAAGTTGACCTCAGTTCAAGAGAATAACAACTCATCATTTTTACCTAAAGGCGCTGAGGCTACTTTGGCAGCAGATCAGATAAAGCTTTTCTCTGCTGAGGATTCATTTAACTTCCCAGCACTAGTTCTTTTTGAGGGCAGTTCAACTCCTGCAACGTTCGCGGCGATTAATGAGAGAATCCTGCAAGTTGGCAATCTCACTTTGGCAGGAACCACCTCAAAGATATCTGAATTCCTTGCTCCTGGTGCCAGCATTTCAGTCTTTCCTTCGCAAGATGGAGAAGCGCTCCTTGCAAATATTCCGCTCGATGGAAATGCCATCTCCAAACTTCTTCCAAATGAGGAGCCAGTTCTTCCAGCAGTAGTAGAAGCTTTGCGCGAGGATCTCGAGCCAATTGCTAAGGCAAATGGTTTTGAACCTTATGTAACTGGACCGGCTGGATTACTCGGAGATCTATTCGGGGCTTTTGGTGATATCGATTCTAAGTTGTTGTTAACTACACTCGGAGTCGTTGCAATAATCCTGATAGTTGTTTATCGCTCACCAGTTCTTTGGATAATCCCGCTTCTCTCAGCTTTATTCGCGCTATCGACCGCCGGTGGCATTGTCTACCTGCTCGCAAAGAACGACATCATTGATGTGGACGGGCAATCGCAAGGAATTCTCTCGGTATTGGTAATTGGTGCGGCTACGGATTACGCACTTCTTTTAATCGCTAGATATCGTGAAGAGTTACACTTATTCGAAAATCGTTTCGATGCCATGAAAGCGGCATATAAAGGTGTGTGGGAACCCATCTTGGCTTCCGGTTCTACCGTTGCAATTTCGCTTTTAGTTCTGCTCTTTAGCCAATTAACCAACACGGCAGGACTCGGTCCGATTGGTGCAATCGGAATCGTTGTATCGATGTTTACAATTCTGACCCTCCTTCCTGCGCTCCTTCTTATCTTTGGCCGCTGGATCTTCTGGCCACGTATTCCAGAAAACGATGGCGATGACCATGTGATGAGCGGATATTGGTCGAAGATCGCTAATTCGATAGATCGCAATCCTCGCAGAGCATGGATTATTACTGGAGTTGTTCTACTTGCCTTCGCCAGTGCATCAACAACGTTAAAGGCAGACGGAATCGGCACAGTTGATACCTTTACAGGCAAACCTGAATCTGTTGTCGGGCAACGTTTATTAGAGAAGCATTTTCCTGGGGGACAAGGTGACCCAACTCAGATAGTTGTTGCTGTCGATAAAATTGGCGCAGTCACTGCAGCGGTGAAAAATGCACCAGGTGTTACAGAAGTAGTTCCGATGCTCGCAGGAGTTCCAGTTGAAGGAGGTCCTACGCCGGAGGTAAAGGTAGTCAATGGTCGAGCCATCTTGAACGTCACCTTAGATAAGGCGCCCGATAGCGTGGAGGCCGGAAATGACATTCCTAAGATTCGCGAACTCGCTAAGGCAGCAGATTCGACTTCACTAGTGGGTGGCACAAGCGCGGTCTACTTCGATGTGCGAACTGCTAATAATCGAGATAACCGAACAATTATTCCAATTATCTTGCTGGTAATTACTCTGATACTCGGAGTCTTGCTCCGCAGTATCTTGAGTGCGGTTGTGCTACTCGGCACGGTTGTACTCAGTTACTTCGCAACCTTAGGCGTATGTGCGCTCGTCTTCAACCACGTCTTCGGCTTCGCAGGAGGCGATAACTCATTCCCATTGTTTGCATTTATCTTCTTGGTTGCACTTGGTATTGACTACAACATCTTCTTGATGACTCGCGTACGGGAAGAGAGCGCCAAGATCGGTACTCGCGCTGGCGTCACTAAAGGAGTGACTGTAACTGGTGCGGTAATCACATCAGCGGGAATCGTCTTGGCAGCAACCTTTGCTGTCCTTGGTCTATTGCCATTAGTGCCACTGGCCCAATTGGGATTCGCGGTTGCATTTGGAGTTCTGCTAGACACGATTATCGTTCGTTCAATCTTGGTTCCTGCACTAGTGCATGAGATTGGACCAAAGATCTGGTGGCCATCAAAACTTCAGAATAAGTAGCGCTTTAGCAAAATGATTTTGGTAATTGGCGCGGGCTTAGCAGGGATGAGCGCTGCTATCACTTTGCAGAAAAGTGGCGCCGATGTTGCCGTTCTTGAAGCTGCTGATCGCCCAGGTGGTCGTGTCGCAAGCGATCTGATCGATGGCTTCACTTTAGATCGCGGATTCCAACTAATCAACGCGAATTACTCCGAGATAAAAAAAGGTAACTATCTCAAGGGTTTAGCTTTTGAGGTTGCACCGCGGACTGTTGGAGTAGCAGGTACTGACGGAATCACCAGGTTAGGAGATCCACGCTCTGCGCTTTTCTCAATATTCTCAAGTAAAACTGGCACCACTTTGGCGAAAGCAAATTTCCTCAAGTATTTAGCGACCAAGCCGCGCCAGAATGAGAGCGTTGAAGATCATCTCCTACGTGCTGGAACATCTGATCTCTACCAAAAAGTTCTTAAACCCTTTCTCCAAGGCGTCTTCCTTGCTGACCCATCACAAGTGAGCGCAGTTATTGGCCGAGAAATCATTGCCTCATTTATAAATGGAGAGTCAGGTATTCCTTCAAAGGGCGTGGGGGAGTTTGCTTTGCGCATGGCTGATCAGATCAAAGATTTACGTTTGAACACCCAGGTCGAAGAGATAGATAGCGAAGGCGTAGTCACCAGTTCAGGGAGAATTCGTGCGGCTGCCGTAATTCTGGCAACTGATCTGACCACTGCCGCACAGCTACTCGGGGCGCAAGAGATTGGACGACTTACTGGTTCGACAACTTGGTACCACTCAACTCCACTTCCCCCAACCGATAACGCCGAGTTAATTGTGGATAGCCAATCGCGCGGACCAGTAGTTAATTCGATCGTTATCTCTAATCTCTCTCGCACCTATGCGCCTAATGGCCAGCATTTGATCTCTTCTACAACAATCAAACATTCATCCGAATCTGAAGTTCGCCGCCACCTAACTCATATGTGGGGAGTCTCAACGGAGGAATGGAGATTCTTAGCTAAATACGAGATTAACTCGGCTCTACCTTTATTCGGGCCAGGATATAAAAAGCGCCAAGCGGTAAAGATTGAAAAGAATATTTATTGTGCGGGAGATTACTTAGAATCACCGTCTCAAAACGGTGCGCTGCTCTCTGGAAGAAAAGCGGCAGAGCAGTTATTGATCGATCAACGCCGTTAAGGCGCTGGTGATATGTGGGTAATCCCAAACAAAACCGGCATCGCTCAGAGCGTTTGGCATAACCTTCTTTGAACCCAGAACTTCGCTTGAGAAACCACCGAGTGCGATCTTTAGCGCAATTGCGGGTGCTGGAAAGAGCGCTGGTCGATTCATTGCGCGAGCAAGCGCTGCCGTGAATTCTTGGTTGGTAACCGGATTAGGCGTAGTTAGATTTACTGGACCTGCAATTGGGTGTTCGAGTGCGAAGATAATTGCACGGACTACATCGTGAAGAGTTATCCAAGACCACCATTGCTTACCCGAACCGAGCTTTCCGCCAAGTCCAAATCTAAAGAGTGGCAGCATGCGACCTAGTGCTCCACCAGTTGGGTCAAGAACTAATCCAGTACGTAGTTTTACGGTGCGAACATCACCAGCAAGATCGGCAGCGCCTTCCCATTCGCGGCAAACTGCAGCCAAGAAATCGTTTCCAACAGAATCGCTTTCAACAACAGCGCGATTTCCGGAATCTCCATACCAGCCAATCGCACTCGCTGAGATAAATACCTGTGGCTTAACTTCAGCAACTGCATTAGCGATCGCAGTTGTTCCAAGTAAACGCGAATTCAAAATCTCAGATTTATAACGCTTTGTCCATCGCTTATCGCCAACGCCAACGCCAGCTAAGTGAATAACTGCATCCACGCCACGGAGCGCTTCAATATCTACAAAACCTGTCTTTGGATCCCACTGAATCTCATCAGGTGCAACGGTTGCGCGACGAACAAGGCGCTGAACGGTGTGGCCTTCAGATTTCAAATGCCCGACTAGCGCACTTCCGATAAGACCGGATGCGCCAGTAATGGCGATACGTTGTGGGACAGACATAAAGGTTTAGAGACCTAGATCTGATTCAAATGCGCCGCCTTCAAGTCGCTCTTTTAGAGTGACTAGGAATCGAGCAGCATCTGCGCCATCAACAACGCGGTGATCGTATGAGAGACCAAGGTAGACCATGGAGCGAATCGCAATAGTTTCTCCGCCATCTTCGCCCTTTACAACCATTGGACGCTTAACAACTGCGCCGAGTCCAAGGATTGCAACCTGTGGCTGATTGATGATTGGAGTATCAAAGAGCGCACCGCGGCTTCCGGTATTGGTTAGCGTAAATGTTCCGCCACCAAGTTCATCAGGTGTGACCTTATTGTCACGGGTACGTGCAGCGAGATCTGAGATCTTGCGCGCGATACCACCCATATTTAAGTCGCCCGCATTATGGATAACTGGAACTAGCAATCCGCGTTCAGTATCTACTGCAACCCCAAGATGTTCTGCACCGTGATAAATAACCTGGTCGCCTTCAACTGATGAGTTGAGTACTGGGTGCTGCTTTAGCGCTTCACAAACTGCAACGGCAAAGAATGGAAGGAATGAGAGCTTTACACCTTCACGGGCTTCAAATGTCGCCTTAGAACGATCACGTAGACGAGCAATTTTCGTAACATCTACTTCGATGACCGTTGTTAACTGCGCACTTACTTGAAGTGATTCGACCATACGCGCTGCGATAACTTTACGAAGACGTGACATGGTTACGGTGGTTCCGCGAAGTGGAGATGTTGCAACTACAGGAGCGGCTGCAGAGCGTTGTGCTGGTGCAGCAGCTGTTGTTGAAACTGGAGCTGCGCTCTTCGGTGCAGCAGCTTCAACATCTTCCTTTCGAATTCGTCCACCGATACCGGTGCCTTTAACGCTTGCTAAGTTAACTCCGAGATCGTTAGCTAACTTGCGAACGATCGGAGTTACGTAAGCATCTGCCGGTTGTGAGACAGGTGCACTTGCAACAACAGGCGTTGGCGCAGGTGGAGCAACTGGTGCTGGCGCTGAAACAACTGGTGCGGCTACGGGAGCGGCGACAACTGCAGGTGCTGCAACTGGTGCGGCAGGGGGAGTTGCAACTGGTGCGGCAGGTGCAGAAGCTCCTGCGCCACCGATAACGGCTAGTCGTGCGCCAACGGGAACAGT
>JAIYCF010000049.1 GCA_027488165.1 Streptomycetaceae bacterium | reverse complement strand
TTGTGAGCAGTAGTCCAATTGGCCCGGTGAAAAGAACTAAGGCGACTAGAAATGCCACTACCAATACCAGTGATTCCATTTTTTTAGTCTAACTCTTTCCAGTCACTTGCAATCACGGAAAGTTCGACCATGTCTATTTGTGAACCATCTGAACGGGTTACTCGTTGGCGAAGAATTCCTTCTTTGGTATAGCCAGCGCTCATTAGTAGCTTCTGCGAAGCAGAGTTATCTGCATCAACAGCAGCTTCGATTCTGCGAAATCCCATCGTTGTAAATCCATAGTTTGTAATCATCTTGGCGGCAGTTGTGCCGATGCCTTTACCGCGCATTGGAGCATGCATCCAGTAGCCAAGTTCAGCTCGGTGGTTTTCCACGCTTATGGTGTGGAAGGAGATAACCCCGGCGAATTCTGCGTCATCGCCAACACCGAATTCGATTATAAAAGGGATCTCACGTTTAAGTTCCATCGATGCTGGAACCCGCTGCACGTAATCCAAAGCGTGGGCCATCGTGTATTCGGCCGGCACGGTTGTGAATCTGGGAATTAGCGGATCTTGGCAGGCTTCATAGATGGCTTGGATATCCCCATCTGCCGGGGGCCGCAACGTAACGCGACCATATTGCAGCGTAGGTATCTCGCTCGGCCACCAGATCATGGAGTTAGTATCTATTAAACGGCGTCATGAATGGAACGCGCTGGCGTAAAGAATGTCTTTCCGTGCGGTGAGACCCATATACATGAGCCATCTTCATTGCTGGTCACACTCCACCCATCGTGGGTCTTCAATCTATGGTGTCGCCTGCAAAGTGCTCCGAGATTTTCGGGCGAGGTTAAACCACCATCCTCCCAACTCTTTGCATGATCTAAATCTGAGAGAGCCGCCGACCTTCGACAACCGGGGAAGCGACAAGTTCGATCTCGCGCAATCAAGAAATCCTTTAGCGCTTGAGGTGGTTCATAACTTTCGCGCCCATAATCCAAAAGATTTCCAGTCTGCGGATCGGTGATAAACCGTTTCCACTTTCCATCAGAGGCTAATTCACGTGCAACGGATGCTGGAATCGCGCCGTAACCGGCTAGTTGACCTGGATTTTCGGCAAGCCCAAGCAAAGTTGGAAGATCAATCGTCACATTTATTGCGATCGGGCGACGATGAGGTGCCACTGGAGAGGCTGAGAGTGAAGCAGCAGCTATAGCGGTAAGTGCATCTGCGCGCTTCATATCTATGTTTCTTACATCTTTAACGCTCATGGAATCGCTTGCGCTATTTGCTCTAATTGAGAAAAAGTTATCGGCATCCACCTTTTCAGAAGCAGTGCCGTTTTCCGTGCCAGTCAAGCGGATGAGGCTCTCAATCGCGTTCATGACAACTTGTGCATCTGCGGCTGGCAAGATTGCGACAACGGTAGACATCCCATCGCTATCGTTATAGCAAGAAACGCGACGTGTATCTCGTGCGCGAGCAACGGTATCTTCAAAAGTCTCTGGTGCAATTCGAGCTAATGAAGTACGTACTTGGCTAGCAACCTGAGCAGGAGTATGAAACTCTGCATGTGCAATAGCGCGCTGTTCAACTTCAAAGATTTGATATTCGGTTAGTCCATCACGGATGGCTGCCGCGGTTTCCTTGGCAATCACATTTGCATGTGCAAGCGAGATATCTCCGGTTGCCAAAGCAGAACAAGTATTTGGCAAGTGATTAACCAAAGTTCGTGCAACATCAATTCGAGATTGTGCGGTGCCGGCAGAAAGTCGCAGGGCCGTCGAGACGTCTTCACGCTCTGCTTCATCAACACCAAAGAAGATATCGTCGCTATTTGCAACACTTGGCTCGTTGCCTGCAACTGCGATAATCGCTCGTTGCATCAACGCCTGTAACCAAGCGGTTTGCCGCTCCAACGCAGTCAAGTAATCGATACGTGCGCTTGGAGATAAGTTGATTGGATCAATTGCCACCAAGTTAGCCAAGGTTGCTATTCCGGGTATTGAATTGAGAAGAGTCGCGACGAACGAATTTAGATCAACCGCTTCGGAAACTATTGGGGTTGGCTCGATAGCTTCCGAATAGTTAACTTTGGCGGTGGACATGTAGGAAATCTTGGTCAGCGGCGCTGACAGGCAAAGCCAGAAAGTGCGGCTTTTCCACAGAAAAACCAAGATAACTTTAAGTTGCAGGTAGTTGAAAGTTCAACTAAAGTTGGGCTCACGAACAAGGAGTAAAAATGCCAGCAGTTACCGTCAGTGACATCACCGTTCTACCTCGCGTAACCGATGCGCCTAATTCACGCGCACGTCGCGTAAAGAGCATCACAACCGCGCCACAAGGTTTTGAAGGTGAAGGCTTTCCGGTTCGTCGCGCATTTGCTGGCGTTGACTTGTCAGAACTCGATCCATTTATCCACCTAGATCAAATGGGCGAAGTTGAATACGCACCCGGTGAACCTAAGGGAACCCCATGGCACCCACACCGCGGATTCGAAACTGTTACATACATTATTGATGGAATCTTTGATCACAAAGATAGCAACGGCGGCGGCGGAACAATTTCCAACG
Source organism: Streptomycetaceae bacterium (assembly GCA_027488165.1). Lineage (GTDB taxonomy): Bacteria > Actinomycetota > Actinomycetes > Nanopelagicales > Nanopelagicaceae > Planktophila. The sequence continues at coordinate 148 of JAIYCF010000049.1, read as the reverse complement.
GTGACACACAATGGATGACCGCCGGTGGTGGAATTCTGCACATCGAAACCCCACCAGAGCATTTAGTAATGAGCGGTGGTTTATTCCACGGATTCCAACTTTGGGTAAATCTTCCTGCAGAAAAGAAATGGTTGCCACCTGCCTATCA
>JAIYCF010000068.1 GCA_027488165.1 Streptomycetaceae bacterium | reverse complement strand
CTTGAACGGAAAGATCTGGTTACTGCCAAAGCAATTCATGCACCTCTGGCAAAGTTGATTTCGTTCCAAACCACCTTGGATGCTTATGTGGCAGTAGAGAAGTATTTGTTGGTTAAGCAAGGAATCTTCAGCAATACCAACCAACGTGGTCCAGTCGGATTTAAGTTAGATCAAGAAACTAAGGGGAAAATCGACTTGGCATTTAACGAGTTGGTAAGCGCTGTTGGTGAAATACCAAATTAATCCGCCGCTTAATTAGTTATAGAACTCCAAATTTAGCGAAGGCAGCTGATGGTGACATACCTTCTTTAACTGCCTTTCTGAAGTTGGTCTCACCAGAATTCTTTTCGATCACTCGTTTGACAACTTCATCGATAGCTGCGACGGGCACAATTGTTACGCCATCAACATCTCCGACAATTAGGTCTCCCGGATTTATGGCTACGCCGTCAATTACTCCAGGAACGTTATGGGCGACTACTTCATAGCGACCGTTGATATCAACTGGAAGCGATCCAGTTCCAAAAATCTTGAATCCCATCGCTCGGGTACGTTCAAGATCACGTGAAGGTCCATCACCAAGAGAACCCGCTACTCCTTTGAAGTTACATGCCGTCGATAACAATTCACCCCAGAGCGAAGCTTTTCCAGCGCGAGCAGTAGGTGTTACATAAACCTGATCTTTACCAATTGCATCTAGCGCTTTAAGCAAACCAACGTAAGGAACTTCTGGAAAGGAATCTACAACTTCAATCTGCACAGGAAATGCGTAACCGAGCATTACGCCTTCTCCTGAAAGCATATGGATATCTTCACCGAGAACTTGTTTTCCATATCCCATCGCATCTAAACAATCAGATGCTAAAGCGGAGGTGAATATCGTTCTTAACTGTTCCAGATCGTGTGACATCGATATTCCGTTCTCGGTTATTCATTTAAAGTTACATAAACTTACAATATTTATTTGACCTCGCATATACCTAGACAGTCTTGTTATTTTCGGTTTCCAATGAAGTCATCACAAAAGTTTTTCGCTCTGCGATTGCGATACCCGTGCCCAAAAAGCGTTCTTTTCCAAGAGCCTGCCCGTGCTCGCCGCTTACCTGCCTAAAGGACCGCTAAATGCGTGCGTCCAAAGCGAGATAAAACTCCGCTAAGATACGGCGAGTATTTAGCGCTACTTTTGCTAAATAACAGTGGGGCCTTTAGCTCAGTCGGTAGAGCAACGGACTTTTAATCCGTGGGTCGTCGGTTCGAGCCCGACAGGGCCCACTCTCGTTCTCACCCCCTCTTACGCCCAGTAGACTTTGATCCTAGTTTCATTGGCAAGGAGTCCAGTCGTGACATGGGGGATGCCTCAGGAGGAGAGCCGCCGTTCTGGTGGCTTCAATCGCCGTTGGGTTTTTCTCGCTCTCTTTGCGCTCGCGCTATCTTCAACATTTGCCGCTAACTTAAATGTAAACCAGAACAACAGCATCGAATTCGGTCAAGGTATTTATCAGATCAAAGCTTGTGACCAGTTCATCTCTCTGGAATTCAAATCAACCCAATCGGTCAATGGTTTTTCACGCGTCGGAAACATAATCTTTAAAGGTCTAGATATTGATAAGTGCCGAGGTACTGCAATGCGCCTTCGCATTTACCGCACTGGCGTTTCGGCTCCACTAAACCTTTACACCAACCAGAACAACACTGAAACCGGCACAGCGGTAATCATGGTGATTTCAAGAACTGCATCACCCGCAACCGCTGCAGACGATGTAACCCTTGTTAACAACAAAGGTGTCAATATCGAATATGGCGACACCATGCAGGCAATTGACTATGACCCAGCAAACGGAAACTTCATGGTTTCTTATGCCTATCCGTTGGCTGAGATGCGCTATGTAAATTCTGTAACGCTGGAGTCTGCAAGTAATGTTTAATTACTCAAGATTTGAGTTCAACCTAAGAAAATACCTTAGTTTTTCGCTCCTACTGTCACTTTCTTTGTTTTCCAATACGTCATCAGCAGAAGCCGCTTATGCTGGATCCGGATTTTCAACAAACGTGAGTGGATTTTCGGTTAATTTCACTTCTGGTGGGCTTCAAGATTTCTATTTGAACGATGCAACAATGACAGATAGAAATAATGTTTTGCGCCAAGATCCTTTTGATGGGGGTCTATACGCTGACCTTTGTTGGGACAATACGTGCAATGGTTTTGGGGTATTAAGCCCTTCAAATGGTGGTTACGTTAATTACAGTGGATCAGGAACCCCAAATACCGTAGCAAGAACTTATACGGGTGCGTCCCAGACTATAAACGGGCTCTCTGTTACTGCCAGTTACAAATTTTCGGCCACACACGCGGCTACCAGGGTGCTCATGAATATCACGAATTCAACGAACTCAAGCGTGACTCGAATTGCCAGAATGCGTTCGAATTTGGGTTCCGATGGAAGTTCCCGTCTAGTTTACGATAGTAACCGAGGCGCAACAATTGGTTCATATTGGACATATTCGGCCAACACTTCATTCGGGAGTGGTGTCCTTTGGACAATAACAACTGATCAAGCTGCTTCCGCGTCAGCAACCGGTAGCGACCCTGTAATGTCTTTTGTTTTCGGAGAGGCAAGCGCATCAGTACTTCCTTCATACGTTGGGTCAACAGGTAATCCAGATGACGTAGCCGGAAGTTACCAATTAACCATACCGGCAAATTCGACACGGACAATAATGATGATCTGGGGTATGGGTGCAATAAGTACGACATCTAATGTATTGAGTGATGCATATACGGGCGTCATAGAGAATTTGACTAGCTATGCAAAACTTCCAGCTGACTTAAAGTCGGATCTAACTTCGACAGTCCAAGGCCAGATAGTTAATTGGAATATCGGTCCCACATTAACGAGTAGTGCAGGATCCAGTTTTGGTGTAAATATAGATAAAACTTTTACTACAACTATTTCTGCTTCTGGCGGCACAGCGCCGTACACCATTACAAGAGGTCAAGCGGTTTCAGGAATTTCATTTAACTCAGGTACGGGGTTGATGACAATAGATTTAACTACACCTCAGACGGTTCAAGAGACTCTAACGGTTACAGATAGCGGCTCTAAGACCGGAATTTTGGTGTTAACAATCAGAGCTAATTCACCGCCAACGTCATCAGTAACGAATTCAACTATAACCACAACGGTTGGTCGCGCTGCATCCGAAACAATGACTGTTACTGGAGGCACATCTTTACTAACGGCTGGTTCCTCAGCAATGACCTTCTCAAGGCAAAGTTCTTTATTGCAATCTGGCATTACGTTAGATACTTCATCCGCTGCCTCGAATATCGCTGTTTTGAGGATAGGGACCACTGGTGTGGCAGTTGGAACTTATGTAGAAACCATTACGGCTACAGACAATGTTGGATCAACAACATTGTCTGTCTTTACCGTCATCGTGAATCCGTCCATGACTCTCACGAACACCCGTGGATACACAGTGCCGGCAACCGTGGGAAGAGCGTTGTCTGAAACGATAACCGTGACTGGCGGTACTGGAAATAAAACATTTACGCGGACAACTTCATCAAATAGCGCGATATCTATTGACACCAGCACGGCAAGCTCGAATTTTATTCTCTTGCGAGCAACTTCATCTCTGCCAGCGGGAACTTATTTCGAGACAATAACCGTTACAGATAGTAGATCTGCAACATCGTCGATTGGCTTGAGAATTGTTGCTACGGCGGCACTGACATTTAGTGCTGGTTCTTCTTCTACCGTTTCCTCGTCTGCCGGAACGGATTCGTTTGAAACTAGAACTGTTACCGGTGGTTCTCTCCCCATCACCTTTACCGTTTCTTCATCACCGTCAAATAGTGGAATCACGATTTCTAGTTCGAGTAACACCCAGGCGGTTGTAAAAATTGCATCAACTGTGGCTGCGGGAAGTTACACGTTAACTCTCACGGGAACAGATACAGCTTCAGTGGCAACCAGCCACACCATCAACCTCACTGTGGCATCTCCGCTTAGATTTAGTAATTCAAATCCAACCTTCTTAAATGCAACTTTAGGTAAAGCAACATCATTGCAACTTGATTTTGTGAATGGTTCGACCAATAAAGTATTTACTATTTCCCAATCAGCGGCTATGCAAAATCCAGGGATAACTTTGGATACATCCACTGTCTCATCCGGTTTCGTAAGGCTGACCGTTTCTAGTCGAGTAGGCCCTGGTACTTACTCTGTAACTGTAAACGGTACTGATGCAACTGGAGTGAGAATCGCTACAACTATTTCAGTAACTGTAAATAACCCAATAAGAATGGGTGTTACCTCAACAGCTGGCGCTTTTGGTTTGTCTAGTATGAAATTCAACGGTACAAATCAATTTATCCGTTATAACCCAGGTACGAAATGGGCGCTGGGAAGTACTTGGACTATCGAGTGGTGGCAGTATGAAACAAGTACTTCTGGTACTCAGACAATCATGGGACAGATTCCAAACTTCTTTAGAATCACACTTTCCGGCTCAGATTTACAATTATGGACGGGCGCCACAACTCCTGTGACTTTAGCTAACACTTTGGTTGTAGCCGATCGCAGAAATAAGTGGACACACTATGCAATCGTAAGTAACAACGGATCAGCAATCGCTTACCAAAATGGAGTTGCTCTAAGCATTTCAGGAATATCTGGAACTGGACTAACCAATTCACAAGTGCCTTCAAATTATGCACTTTGTATTGCTGTGAGCTGCAGCAACGCAAGTGGTACAACCGGAACTGGCGGACAATGGTTCGGTGGCTATCTTGCAAATATCGCCATCGATAAACGCGCAAAATATTCTGGAACTCAATTTTCAACAGCGAACTTCACGCCAGACACCAATCTTTCGATTGATTCAAACACTGTTATCGCGCTGACTGTGCTAACAGGGGAGAACGTATTTACGGATTTAAGCAATAGCGCGGTAACTCAAGATGCTAGCTACCCAACCCTCACACCGCCGGTAGGAGATGTTCTTTTTCCAAACTTAACGCTTTCGCTTCCCGTGATGTTGCAATCGACTCAAGGTATCGCGCGAAATTTCTCTTCCATTTTCGCAACTGGCGGTACTGGTGTGAAGACCATGACTTCCACCGGTTTAACATCGGGCGTTACATATTCTGCTTCTAATGGGCTAATTGCGGCACGCATTCAAGAATCGGCGACAGCCGTAAGTTCGACGCAAGCCAGAATAACCAACGAAACTGTTACTGCTACAGATGCAACTGGTGCCACAACAACTATTCCTGTAAGAGTGGAAATCAATCCTCCTATTGTGCTGACTGCGACATCTTTGAACCCGACAACTGCCGCAGGGATTGATTTATATGACACTGTGACGGCAACTTTCGGAACCGGTACCAAGATTTTCTATAGCTCAACGCAAACCACACCTTCGATTACTCGGGACTTTGCCGCTGATAATTTGATTAGAGTAAAGGTTGGGAAGACCACCCCGGTAGGCACTTATTACGAGACTGTCACGGCAATAGACACCGCGGGTGATTCAGAAACTGTTGTCATTACTATCACCGTAACTCCTGGCCTATCGATGACTTCTGCAACTGGAAGCACATCACTTACTGCCACTGCGGGCAGGGCAGCTTCACTTCAATTGAATACTGAAAATGGAAGTGGAACCAAGACTTTTGTACTTACTCATTTAGGTACCGCATCAGCTGGAATCACGATAGATACAACAACTGTCGTGGGTTCTGCGATTCTACGAGTGGCCAATACTGTAGCCGCCGGAACTTACTCAGAGAGAGTCACGGTGACTGACGCACAAGGCGCCAGTGTGAGTCTTACTATTTCAGTAACTGTCAATCAGGCGCCAAGTATTTCTTATGCAGGATCTGTTAGCGGAGCGATCACTCTCACAACCACCGCAGGCAAATCACTTACCTCAGGAGCCTTTACCGCTGCATTGGGAACTGGAATCCGCACACTCTCAATATCTGGTGTGAATAGCCAAGTATCAATTGATACTTCTACTTCGAACATCGGTTACTTGATTTTAGGCAGCGGTTTAACTGCAACAAATTCAACGACAGAGAGAACTTTCTCCGAGACAATTACTGTTACGGACTCACTAAGCGCTACATCAATACGAGTTGTAACAATTGTTGTTAAACCTGCTATTTCTCTGACTGCCTCATTCCTTACTTTAAATACGACCGCTGGAATATCTATTACCGATACCGTCACGGCGAGTAACGGAACTGGTAATAAGACTTTCTCACTTGCTATTTCACCGAATGTTTCAGGTTTATCTTTCACCAATTCTGTGACCGATAGAATTGTGATCACGGTTGCAAATACGCTGAGCGCGGGCTCTTACACAATAACTGTCACGGCAACTGACTCAGTTAGCGCTACTTCAAGTATTGATATCGCGTTAAACGTCGCTTCATCCCTTTCAATTTCAGGTGGTTCAAGTATCACTTCAACTGCTGGTTACTCGTTTACGTCCCCTGCTTACACGGCAACAGGTGGTTCAGGAAATACAAATTTTGCTCTTGTATCTCCGCCAGCAGGAGTTACCTTAAGCGCTGCTACTGGCACGCCTTCTATTTTGATAGGGACTTCAGTAACGGCGGGAACATACAATTTAACTTTACGTGCGACAGACTCAGTAACGGCAACCACAACGTTCTCGGTAACTTTATTGGTTAATGCTCCTGTGTCACTAACCGGAACTCCGACAATCAGTAAAGATTATGGCACCTCTGGAACTTACATCTTTAATACGAGTGGTGGAACTGCACCATTTACATTTAGCACGACCAATATTTGTACAACAGAAGTAACAACCAGCGGTGGCATAACAACTGAAAAAATAATGGGTGTTAGCTCTTGTGATTGGCAAGTGCCCGCAGGCGTCACCTCTTTATCGGGCGTTCTGGTTGTCGGCGGCGGTGGCGGCGGCGGCTGGGGAGGACTTGGTGGTGGCGGTGGTGCAGGTGAAGTCGAATCTGCAACCGCAGCAATTTCAGTTACGCCAGGAAATAAAATTGCAGTCACAGTTGGTGCTGGCGGTGAAGACGGCTACACGGCAAGTGAATCGACTTGGCGTTGTGGATTTAACGGAGAGAATTCAGTCTTCGGTTCTGTAATTGCTCTTGGCGGAGGCGCTGGTGCGGGAAGTGTTACCACCTTCAGTTCGGCTGCGGGCTGCTTAAGCACCGGTAACAATGGCGGCTCGGGCGGTGGCGGAAATACCAATGGGGTCGGCGGTTCATCAAGTAAATCTTCGCAAACGGGTTGGGTTGCATACGGAAACGCTGGGGGAAATAACACTGGCGGCGGTGGCGGTGCTGGAGAAGCAGGAAATCCTTGGTCTGCCGCCGATGGAATAAAAGGAAAAGGTGGCGCTGGCATCAACTTGATGGGTATGACATTTGCTGGCGGTGGCGGTGCCTGGAACGGTGGCGGTGCTACCAACGGAAATGAAACTGGTGGATCTGGTGGTGGAGGGCGCGCCCGCGGAGGCACAGGTTTCCCATGCAACTCTTGTGATGCAACAAGCGGTACCGGTTCTGGTGGTGGCGCCGGTGGTCGTGGTGGTTCTGGCTTTGTAGCGATTCAGTATCCAACACCTGCAGTTGCGGCTAGCACAACAGCATTCACCTTCCAGACTATTTCCAAAACTACTACTGGACAACTTCGGTTAGTAATCCCCGAAGGTGTTGCAGCAGATACATACACCTCAACAATCAGAGTATTTAACGATACGGTTTCTGACAATCAGATAGTTAGTTTCTCGTATCCACTCACGATAGTAGTTAATAAAGCTACTCCTGCGCTTTCTCTATCAATTCCTGGCGGCGTAACAACAGTTACATACGGTTCACCAGTGACTATAAGCGCCTCATCCACAACCGCTGGAAACTTTGACTTCAGAAGAGGTGGAACCTCTATTTCTGGTTGTGGAACCAAGGCAACTACTTCTGGAGTAGCGACTTGCTCTTGGACCCCAACAGATACAAGCACATCAGTGATTTCAGCAGCCTTTACACCTACGGATGCTGGAAACTGGAAATCTGTTACATCTTCAAACTTAACTCTCACAGTTTCCCAGGCCGATACTTTGACGGTCACATTTGCTGCACAGGATTTCACTTACACCGGCTCTGCAGTTTCTGTATCTCGCAGCTACACACTTTCCGGGCTAACTGCTATCGATTCAATTACTGCGGTAACAACTTTGATCACAGGAACTGCCAACGACAACAGTTCTTATAGTTCAAATACGGCCCCAACAAAAGCCGGAGCATATTCACTAACTGGAACAGCGGTAACTTTCAGCGGTTCAACAAGAGCCAGCTATTACAAGTCAATTACTTATGTACCGGCAAATATCAATGTAAATCGCGCCGCAAACGTCATTTCATTGAGATACGGCTCAAATAACATAATCACTTATAAGCCAACGGGGGTTGAAACAAATACCGTCAGTTTCTTGGGCGATGGCACTGCTTCATTTTCAACCCCTTCATCGACGTATTGCTCGGTTAACTCTTCAAATGGTGATTTAACTACGCTTTTGGCGGGTAGCTGCGATGTTTCAGTAGCAGTAACACAAGGAACAAACTATTTTGCCGATACTTCTACGGTCACTGTAACCATTAGCAAAGCACCGCGAACAATCTCAATTTCAAGTTTAAAGAATTCGCTGAAATACAGTGAAACGGCAACCGTCACAACCACCGTAAATTTCGATGCCTTAGATGGGGCAATTTCTTACTCTGTAGGCGCAACAACTGGATGTTCATTTGATCCAACCAACAACCAACTAACTGCCATTTCAGGAACGGCTACTTGTTCTTTGGCTGCTGCAATTGGTGCAGGTGATAATTACTTATCTGCAACTTCAAACAATCTGTCGTTTACCTTGAGCAAGGCAGATGCGCCAACCCTGACCTTGATTGCTCCCGCGAATATGGATTACTCACCGACGGCAACCTCGGCAGATATGCCGCTTCCGACATTTACAGTGACTGGCTTAAAACTTGATGACACAGCTACGGCGTTGTCGAATATGACAATCACCTATCTCGCTTCAGGTACTTACTCATACAACAGCACAACCGTTCCAACAGGTGCGAACGTGTACACGCTTACGCCATCCAACTTAACTCTCTCAACGGGCGATATATCCAACTATCAAACCCCCAACTTTGTTGGAGCAACATGGACGATCAATCAGATAGCTCAAGCGGCACTTCTTATTACATCTTTATTGCAAGAAGGAATCACGGTTCCGTACGACATCCAGTATTCGGGCGGATCGACTAACGGGGTCGTTACCGCAAACATTGTTTCAGGTGGTACTGCAACAAGTTGTTCCTTTGCAGGCAATAGCCTCCGCGCGAACTCAACTGGAAGTTGCGTCATTCAGCTAACAATGGCTGGAAATCAAAACTACTTGGCAGTCTCATCCGAGACAATCACAGTAGTAATTGCCAACTTTGTTCAATCAATATTTAATTTTGACAGTCTGGCCTCCGGTTCAACGGGAATATCAATTAGTTCAGAAGTCGCATATACGGTTGATGTGGAGCAATGTTCAAGTGAATGCGTTCCAACAATTACTAGCGTCTCACCTACAACTTTCCAAGGTGGAGACCAGATAGTTATTTCAGGAACCGACTTCCTTGGGGCTACCGCAGTTATCTTCAATAGATCCGTATTTGTGACTTTAGGAAATGGTTTACAAGTAGATAGCAATAGTCAGATAACGGTTCTTGTACCGATGGGATTAACCGTCGGTCCTGGCTCGGTTTCCGTCAAGAATGACTCAAAAATTTCCTTCAGAGTTATGGGTTTAACGATTACTGGTTAGCCAGCAAATACAAAGCGAAGTGAAACTGTGTTGCTTGGAAGGCTTGAATCTGTGGCAATCTTAAAGGCAGTCTGAGTGAAGTATTCCGGAAGCGCATTCTTCATCTTTAACGCAAAGTTAACGGCAGTCACGGTTCCGTTATTTATTCTCTCTGAAGCTGGGTTGTAACCGCCAATAACCTGAACATAAACAATTTCAGAACCTGTAGAAAGACCTTTTTCCTTCTTATAAGCAGTTATATCGGTTCTTAGCTTTTCGGCGTCAAAAACAGAGTATTGGATTTGTGCACCTTGGTTCATCGTCGATGATGCAACTGAGGTGCCTTCCACGGTCGAAGTAGTTGTAGGAGCGGTACGTAGTTCTGGAACGAAAGAAATGGTTGCCAAGAAGATAACCATCAAAGCCAAAAAGAGGTCGGCATACATCCATCCCGCTTTATCGGTGACATCTTCACCGATCGTTGCAGAATTATTTCGTACGCCTCTGACCATTTTTAGCGGCCAAACTTCTTAAGATCTTTTGCCAAATCTTTGCTTACTTTTGCGAGTTCCTTTGAAGTTGCCAAGAGATTGCGAGTTGAATTTGTGACATTGGCATTTACAACTTCAGGTGTAGAAACACGCTTGGTGTGGAGATATTTATGAATCTTGATGCCCAGCGCTAACCGCTCGTTTTCACTCTTTGCCACAAAGGTAGAGAGCATTTTCTTATGCTGGATTTCCAAAAACGACACGATAAGCGAGAGCAAAATTACAACGCCAATAATCGCGGCATCTAAGAAGGCGACGTGGCCAATCGTCCAGTCTTTATCTAGAAAGCCATAGCCGTTCTGCCAGAACTCCAAGAAGTTAACAACCGCGTTTGGATTTGCAGCTGTGTATTGGGCAAATGCTTCAGTTGCTCGGCTAACGGCGATCCAAGTCAGCGCAACTGGCACGAATACCAAGATATTTCGAATAATTGCGATTCGGTTTGCCAAAGTTATCTTGCTATCTGCCTTTGGTGTATTGATTGATGGCAGAAGTTCAATTGTGGGAAGAGTCGCCCAAGCATCAAGATCGGTCATTTCCCGTAAGTCGCTTACTAGCTCAGTAACAACGGCATCGTCTGAAGAACCGTTTGTTTTTGCCCAATTCAGGATCTCATCGATTAATTCGAGGTTGGGAGCCTCGGCCTTGCGGCGTGATTTCGGAGTGGCCATGGGCGCACGCTACCCGAAAAGAGGTGATTATTAGAATAGAAGTATGCTGCTTTATGCTTAACCCGTGGAACCACGCAAGGCTTTCTTAATCAAACGCAGTGTTGCTGCGGTGATGTTTGCCCTTGTCGCAATACAGGTTGCACCTTCTATTGCAGATGTTCTAAACGGAAACCCAGCGCCAGAAAGTTCTGCATCACCAAGTGCTGCCCCAGAGCCTTCACTATCGCCTGAACCAACAACTTCTGCTTCAGCAAGCGCTTCACCTTCACCATCTTCACCTGCAGTTCCATCTGCATCAGTTACCTATTTGGAAAGCACGCCTTCAGAAAGTCCGACCGCTGAACCTGCGCTTGCAGATGAGCAAGATATTGTTTTGCGAGTTCCAACAAATTTCCCGGTCGACCCACGTGCCACATCGGTTCGCGTTTCACCAATAAATGTTTATTCCAGTGGTGAAGTTCTTCTCTGCCTTTCCACATCTGGTTCTAAATTTTGGCTATCAAATACAAGCGAATCTGTTGAGACGGTTGGAAATAACACCACCCAGCTGATCCTTTCGGGTAGTGCTGCGGCCATAACTAGCCTGCTTAATTCGGGCCAGGGCTTGCGAGTGGGGGGCAATCCACGTGTCCAAGGCGCAGTGGTTACATCGCGAGCGGCGGTAGTGACAAAGACCACCCTCAACACCGATCTTTGCAACCAAGCCCCGAAAATCATCTCTAGCGCCATAAATGCGCTTGGTTTAGGGATGAATACCGTTAAAAACCCCGTCCCAATCAAGTAGTTGGCTAGGCGAGCGGTTTAGACCTTTAGTCTGCTTTTGGCTAACATTGGGGCTTGTAGGAAAACCGAGCCCCTCGTTCGGTTAAAGGCAAAAATTCTTTGGAGCAGTAAATGTCGTTGCACTCACCGTTGAGCGGAAGCGTCAAGTCACGCTTTGGCGGCTCCGGTCGTGCACGTTCAAAAGTTGCTGCAGCAATCGCAGTCGTAATTTCAATTCCATTCTTTGTTTCAACATTTGCCGCATCTGTAACCGTTGGTTCTGGTGCACTCACATTCGGTCAAGGTTCACAGCAAGCAGTCGCTTGTGACTCACAGGTTTATGTTGCACTCGCACAAGAATGGAAATCTGCACCAACTGCACAAGATGCAACCGCTGGTTTCTTCCGCGTTAAATCAGTAACCGTTTCTGGTCTTGATTTAGTTGCTTGCCAAAAAACTAAGTTGCGAGTTCGACTAATTAATATGCAAGGACAAGAAATAGTTCTTGGTCCATCAAATGCCACAGTTTTACAAATGGCCGTTCCAACTTCAGCTGCTCCAGAATCTTCTTCTGATGCTGCAGCGCTCGCACTTGGATATCTCACCGGACCTGGTGACGTTATCTCTGGCGTAATGAACGCGACAATAAATATGTCCACTAGCGGGACATCTATCTACGACGGAAGCACTCTCAGTGCAAACGCCGCCGACGTAACTTTCTACCTCGATCCAACACAACAAACCATCAACATCGATGGTGCGATTGTCGGAAGAACGACGGTGGAATCAGTTAACAACCCATCTGCGATGGGCTAACTGAACAAGTAAACAAGCACGAAGGTCGCAAGGACTTTGACTGGCAAGGTGCCAGCTCTTAGACTTGAGGTCTAGATACGGAGCCAAGGGTGAGAGCCCAGGGTTAACTGACAAGAAAAGGAAACAAAGATGGAGATTTTAAAGTTTGACGGAGGTCGCTCACCACAGAAGCGCACACGTCTAGTAACAGCGATCGCTGGCGCATTTCTAGTTGCAGCTGTTGGCTCAACATTCGCGGCGAACATTTCAATCAACGCCAACACAAGCGGTTCTTTGGAATACGCACAAGGCGTAACACAAGCTGTTGCTTGTAACCCAGG
>JAIYCF010000011.1 GCA_027488165.1 Streptomycetaceae bacterium | reverse complement strand
TTGCAGAAGATTTACTCTTCTTCTTCAACAAATTCTTGCCATCAATTTTCTTCTTATCCATTAGCGAAGGCGCCGTCCTTACGTGTACATGTGCTTGGCGAGCACACCGATAAAGGAGAGATTGCGGTACTTCTCATCGAAATCAAGTCCGTAACCAACTACGAAATCTTTTGGAATATCAAAGCCAACGTATTTGCAATCAACTTCAACTTTGGCTGCTTCGGGCTTACGCAAAATTGCAAGAATTTCTACATTGGCCGCACCGCGTGACATTAAATTCGCACGTAGCCATGAAAGCGTTAAGCCAGAATCAACGATATCTTCAACGATCAGAATATTGCGGCCAGTGATGTCGCGATCTAGATCTTTCAAGATTCGAACAACGCCGCTGGACTTTGTGCCAGATCCATAGGATGAAACGGCCATCCAATCCATTTCAATATGGCGTTGCATCGCACGTGTTAAATCTGCCATCGCCATGATCGCACCCTTAAGAACACCTACAAGTAGTAAGTCGCGGTCTTTGTAATCTGCATCAACGCGCGCTGCAAGCTCTGCAATTTTTTCGCGAAGTTGATCTTCAGTAACGATTACGCGTTCTACATCTGTGCCGACTGCAGCTAGATCCACTTAAGGACTCCTTCATGTGGTTATGAGGTGATTAATTTGGACGGGCCAAGAGCGAAAGTCTGCCCGAAATCCGGGCAACCTTCACACCACCCGGCAGGCTCGCCTCGCCTTGCCCACGCCAAGAAGTGACCAGCGCCTCAACGGCGGCGAGGTGATCTGCGCTTATTGAGCCGCTGGGAGCGCCCGCCGCATAGATCGCAGCCCGCAAGATCCGTGAGCGAATAGCTCTTGGGAGTTCGGCTAGGGCTGCGCAATCTAGATCTTTCAGGTCTACTCGCGAGATAACTGCTTGCGCCATCTCATCTAAGGCATCGGCATCATCGCGCAAAATTGCTGCACTACGAGAAAGCGCTGCTGCAATACCAGGGCCGATCTCTGATTCCATAACTGGTAAAACTTTATTGCGAACTTTTACGCGAGTGAACTTTTCATTTTCATTATGTGGATCGTTCCAGGGTTGCAACTCTGCTTCAGCACATGCCGCAACTGTTTGTTCACGAGTTAGGTTTAAAAGTGGTCGCGCATACTTTCCATTAACAACAGCCATTCCAGAAAGTGAGCGAGTACCAGAACCACGCGCTAATCCAAGCAGAACCGTTTCTGCTTGGTCATCGCGGGTATGTCCCAAAAAGATTTGCGAAGCGCCAAATGCATGTGCAACAGAATCAAGAGCTGCATATCGCGCGTTGCGCGCATCGGCTTCTAGCCCAGATTTTTCTACGACATCGACTTTTTCAATTAATACTTCTTGATAACCCATATCTTTTAAAACGCTTTGTACCTTCTTGGCTTGATCTGCCGAACCGCTTTGTAATTGATGGTCAACGGTTACGCCGATTAAGGTGATTGCTAAGGCGGGCGCTTCTTTAATGAGCGCATAAGCAAGGGCGAGTGAATCTGCGCCGCCTGATACCGCAACGAGCGCGCAATCGCCGGCAGTTAAACTCTCTAAGAATGGTCGGACAGCGTTTCGCAGGTCAACGAGAGCGCTGGTCATGCGCTAACTCTAGACCCGACCACCAAATGGCATAAGCCCCTTAATGCTGTAAATATTTGAGTAAAGCAATCCTTTGCCCTTTGAATTTGCTTCCCACATCATTCCGTTACCGGCATAAATTGTGATGTGGTGGATCGATGAAATTGTTCCCTTATATGAGTAGAACAATAAATCGCCTGGAACGAGTTCATCTAGCGATACATGCTTGGTATAGCCCGCATAAAGTGATGAGTTGAGACGATCCCAGTTTGGCCAACCTAAACCAGCTGCTCTATATGCGGCATAAACCAAACCAGAGCAATCAAAAGAGTTAGGTCCTTCTGATCCCCAAATGTATGGCTTACGTGCCAATACCTGCTTCTTGGCAAAGGCAACAGCGATTTCACGTTGCGCTTCAGTCGTGCGGATCGTAGAACGTCCCTTGAATCCAGTATTTGCCCAAACTTTTTTCTGACCGGCCGTATTTGCTGCCGTATTTGCTTGGCTCTCTTCAAGCAAGGCAAGTGCGCGTTGTTGTTCAAGAGTAATTCGTACTCGCTTGGCGCTAGCAAGTTCGCGCGCCAACTTATCTTGAATAGCTTGCAACTTATCTACTTCTTTTTGTTGTAGCGCTCGTGCATCATCTGCAACTTTCTTAGCGCCAGCAACTTTGGCCGTAGCAGTTTCTTGCACGGCTTTTGCCGCATCAGCCTTTACCTTCGCTTCACGCGCCACAATTTCAGCAGCCTTGTAACGATCAAGCGCCATTGTGTTCTGCATGCCCAACTTATCTAAAGTTGAGATCTGATCAATTAAATCTTGTGGGCCGTTTGCGCTAAGTAGCGGTTCGATATCTGTCATCGATCCGCCCATTATGTAAGCATTTGCCGCCAGCTTTCCGATTACCCGATGTGCTTGCGCAACTGCTTCTTGTGTTTCGCGGGCATACTCTGCGGCGGCAACTGCAGCAGCGGTTGCAACTGCTAACTCTCTCTTTGCCTTTACATATAGAGCCTGCGCTGCATTTGCTTTCGCAGTCAGAGTTCTAAGAGTTTGGTTTGCCGCAGCTAATTTCTTGGCAGCTGATTCTGCAGCTTTTCGCTTAGCTGCTTCTGCTTTCTTCGCCGCTTCAATCTGCGCCAAAGTTGGTTTGGGGGTAGCTGCAATTGCAGGAGTCATCGGCAACGCAAGCCCGAAAATTACGGCTAGCGCTAGCGCTTTTCTGCGATGCGACACAAAACCCCCATGAGTTAAGGCCCCAGAATAAGTGAGCAACCTGTGTAACTCATTAAAAGTTGGTTAGTGTCGCTAGTTGGCTACATCTCTTTTTGTAAATAGAACTGTCGCAATAACCAACGCAACTCCCACATAAATCCCAGAAAGTGAAAGTGCATGCGTATAACTAATTGTTTCGGTTCCGCCGGCGGCAACTGTGGCTAACTGACTTCCAGGTAACCATTCCAGGGTGCTGGCCTTAACGGCCCCCACAATGTTTTCCACGATTAGTAACCAGAGCACGCCTAGTGAAATGGAGCTAATTGGTGAGCGGAAGAGAATTCCTAGAACCATTCCGATGATTCCAAATCCCAGAATTGAAATGAAAACATTTAACAAGGTCTGGGCTATCTCAAGACGTCCATCGCTGTTAAACCAGAGTTCCGTGCTGACATCTTTGCTTCCTGCGAGTGCGTAAGAAACTCCGATTGAAATTACTGCACCAACTAAAGTCATAATGACTGCAAATGCTTTCATTGATGCCAATTTGCCGATGAGCAGACGAATCCGGCCCGGCTGGCGAACCAAGAGATTGCGAAGGGTGCCGAGTGAGTATTCCTGCGCGGTCTGGGCTGCAAATACGCAGAGCGCGATGATGCCGAGAAGATTTCCGATACTCGTAAAGGCCTGAGTAGACCCGCTAGATAGCGAGAGCATTTCGCGAGTAATTCGAACTCCACGATCACCATTGCCTTGCGGTGAATCAATAAGTAAGAAGAGAAGTGAGGAAACCAGAACGCTAAAGAAAGCGACCGCCCCCATTGTGCCCAAGAGCAACGTTGGACGGCGTAACTTGCGCCATTCTGCAAAGAAAATTCTAGTTAGGCTGCCGATCATTTCTGATCTCCTGTCATTTCAAAGAATGTTTCTTCGAGGTTAGGTAGTTGTGGTGAAAGCTGGGTTAGCAATATTCCCGCTTCGAATGCCAACTTGTTTAGAACTCCCGCCCATTCGGCAGGGCCTTCAATATGTGCAACTCCGTCGCGAATATGCGCCTTATGTCCGGCGCTTTCAGCGAGAGCAATAATCTTCTCGAGGTCACCTTTATTTTCGGTTTTGACCAACATAAATGGTTGCTGTGCATCGAAGAGATCTTGCATTGGTCCAGCAAAAACTACTTCTCCCTTTCGCAACATAACCAAATACTCGCTGATGATTTCTAGCTCTGAAAGTAAATGAGATGAAACAAATACCGTAGTTCCGTTATCTGCGAGCGAGCGAAGTAGTTGGCGAATCTCTTGAATTCCTTCTGGATCTAAACCATTGGTTGGTTCATCTAAAATCAAAAGCTTTGGATTAGGTAGAAGCGCTGCAGCAATACCCAAACGCTGCTTCATTCCAAGTGAATAAGTCTTATATTTTGATTTCCCGCGATCTGCTAACCCAACTTGTGCAAGCAATTGATCCACGCGCTCGAGCGGAAAACCACCCAGAGTTGCTAGAACCTTAAGGTTTTCTGCGCCAGATAGCGCAGGATAAAAAGCTGGGCCTTCAATCATCGCTCCTACTTGAGAAAGGTATTTCTCTGGCGATGTGATTGGCTCACCCAAAATACGTCCCGTGCCACCGCTAGGAGAGATAAGGCCGAGCAACATACGGATTGTGGTTGTCTTACCGGCGCCATTTGGGCCGACGAATCCGCAGATAGTTCCGGCTGGTACTTGAAAATTTGTGTGTGAAACGGCAAAGCCCGAGTCATATTTCTTACTTAAATCACTTACAGAGATCGCTAATTGAGGCATTTACGCAATATAGCAAATGCACCTTAGAATTATCTGCGTGAGCAATGAAATATGGGGTTATCAACCGACCAATCAACGCCCTGCGCCAGATTGGGAAGTTAATCCACAAACAGCAGCGGTGCGCTCTGGACTTGCTCGTTCTGGTTTCGGTGAAACTTCCGAAGCACTTTATCTAAATAGTGGATTTACATATTCATCAGCCCAAGAAGCATTCGACTCTTTTGCAGATGAAACAGATCATTATCTATACAGCCGTTTTCATAATCCAACTGTTCAGATGTTTGAAAAGCGTTTGGCTGCAATTGAAGGCGCTGAATATTGCGTTGCAACGGGTTCAGGAATGTCGGCGATGTTTGCTTCCGTTGCCTGTCTTGTTAAAGCAGGAGATCACGTAGTCGCATCGGCTGCCATGTTTAGTTCTTGCCACGTTGTATTAACTGAAATTTTGCCAAAGTGGGGCGTAACCGTAGAACTAGTTAAGGGAAATGATCCTGCAGTTTGGGCTGCGGCGCTAAAGAAGCCAACCAAGGTTGTCTTTATCGAATCACCAAGCAATCCACTAATGGAGATTGTTGATATCCGTATGGTCAGCGATCTGGCACACAAAGTTGGCGCTACCGTGATCGTTGATAACGTAATGGCTTCGCCTGTTCTGCAAAAGCCGCTGGCACTTGGTGCAGATGTTGCCATGTACTCTGCGACAAAACATATCGATGGACAAGGACGTGTGCTTGCTGGTGCGGTTCTTGGATCCTTCTCATATATCCACGAATACTTGATTCCATTTACTCGCCACACCGGGCCGTCACTTAGCCCATTTAATGCTTGGGTGCTTTTGAAATCATTGGAAACGATGGAGATGCGCGTTAACCGCATGTGTGAAAATGCGCAGAAGATCGCCGAATTTTTGGAGACTCGTAAAGAAGTTAAATCGGTTAAATATCCGGGGCTAAAGTCTCATCCAGATTATGCAACTGTTCAAAAACAAATGACCGGTGGCGGCAGCACAATCGGTATTGAGTTTGTGGGCAGCCAAAAAGATGCATTTGCCTTTATGGATGCGCTACGAATCATTGATATCTCCAACAACTTGGGCGATAGCAAATCATTAATTACCCACCCATCATCAACTACACATCGCCGCTTATCTCCAGATGTTCAAGCCGAGATGGGTATTACACCTTCCGTGCTGCGCCTTTCAGTGGGCCTCGAGCACGTTGATGATCTGATTAAAGATTTAACTCAAGCCTTTAAGAGCTGAGCAACAACTAGCAATACCGATAGCAGGCTTAAGTAGGTAATTGACCATTGGAAGATTTTTCCGGCTGCCTTTTCGTAATGATCGGATTTCTCATCCAAGCCACGAAGTTGTGCAGCAAATACCAATCCCAGCGCCACAGTTAGCGCCATCGCCCAATTTTGAAGTTCTGCGTTAATGATCAGTGCGATTGATGATGCGATCATCGCAATTGTGTATATCCACATCTGGCGCAGTAAATGAGTCTTGCTTGCGACTACCGGCAACATCGGAATATGCGCTGCGGCGTAATCATCTTTGTATTTAACCGCTAGCGCCCAGAAATGTGGCGGTGTCCAGAAGAAGATAACTAAGAAGAAAGACCAAGCGGTAACGGAGAGCGAATTTGTGACCGCAGCCCATCCGATGAGAGCAGGCATACAACCAGCGGCGCCTCCCCAAACAATATTTTGCGGTGTGCGCTTTTTAAGCAAGATTGTGTAGACCCAAACATAGAAAACAATTGCGATAAAAGTTAAGAGAGTTGCCAGCGTGGTTGTGAATACTTGAAAAATTATTAATGAAAGAGCTCCGATTGCAGATGCAAAGATGATCGCTTCGCTCTTACTTAAAACACCTGTTGCGAGCGGCCGTTTTGCAGTGCGCTTCATCAACTTATCTGATTCGGATTCGATCACCATGTTAAATGCATTTGCACTTCCGGCAGCGAGAGTTCCACCGATTAAAGTTGCAATTGTTAACGAGAGTGAAGGCAACCCTTCTTCTGCTAAAACCATCGCCGGCAAAGTTGAAACCAAAAGGAGTTCAACAACGCGTAATTTCATCAAGTCGATGAAGCCGCGAACCTT
>JAIYCF010000059.1 GCA_027488165.1 Streptomycetaceae bacterium | reverse complement strand
GATGCAGGTTATGGTGTATCGAGTGACATCCTTAGCCATAGCGTTTCAATGGCGCAGTTCTTAGTCGGTGGAATTTCAGAAGTTGTCGGAATGCAGAACACGACAATTAAGCAACGTCCAATGCCATCTGGTAACGCGGGACATTATTCGCGCGGTAAGGCAACTGATCCAAAGGGAAATGTCGAAAACGAAGACTTTGCATCAATGCTCTGCACATTTGAAAACGGAGCAACCGGAACCTTTGAAGTAAGCCGTACGGTGGTTGGCCCAGAGAGCCAGAACGCCTTTGAAATCTATGGCACTAAAGGCTCGCTGATGTGGAACCTGGAGAAGATAAATGAACTTCAGTATTACGAATTAGGAAGTTCTCTAAACACTGGTTACACGACTATCTACGGTGGAGATCGCTTCCCGTTCCACGGCGCTTTCGTTCCAGGGCAAGCAAATGCGATTGGCTTCGAAGATCTAGTTGCGATTGAAGATTATTCATTTATGCAATCAATTGCTGAAGGCAAAAAGTTTGGACAGAGCTTTAAAGAGGCAGTTGATGTGGTCAGCGTGCAGCAGGCGCTGATTAACTCTTGGAGCTCACGTACTTGGGAGAAAGTTAAAGATTTAAGTCTTTAAACCATTCCAGCGAATCTGGATTAGCCAAGGCACCTAAGTTATCGATCGGCTCTTTATTTACCGCTCTCGTAACTGCTAACTCCACCAATTTTCCACTCTTAGTTCTAGGAAAATCTGGTGCCTGCAATATCAGCGCCGGCACATGGCGCGGGCTCGCTTTCTTCTTTAGCGCCTGTTTTATCTGATCGGAGAGGTCGGTTGTTAGTTCTGAACCTAGCTTTAACTTAAGGAAGAGAACTACCCGAGTATCGCTCTCCCATTTCTGAGCAACCGCCAAGCTTTCGAGAACTTCTTCAAACTCCTCGGTAATTCGATAGATCTCAGCTGTTCCTATTCGCACACCTGCAACATTTAAGGTCGCATCTGATCTGCCGTGCATGATGAAACCAGATTCGCGTGTCGGCTCCACAAAATCTCCATGGGTCCAGATGTCTGAAAATTTATCAAAGTAAGAAGCGATGTATTTCTCATTCTCGGTATCTCCCCAGAAGAACAACGGCGCAGACGGAAATGTATTGGCGCAAACTAGCTCGCCTTTATCTCCAGGTTTGGTTTGGGTGCCATCTGCGTTCAAAACCTGCACATCCATGCCGAGTGCGGGTACTTGTATCTGTCCCGCAAATACTGGAAGTTCCGGCCACCCCAACATAAAGCAGCCACAGATATCGGTGCCACCGGAAATTGATGCCAGATGAACCGTAGGTGCGACTGATTCGTAGATATAAGTAAAACCCTCGTGGCTTAACGGTGAACCAGTCGATGCAATTGTTCTTAAATTAGAAAGGTTATGTGAATTTTTTGGCGCTAGCTCACTTTTTCGAATTGAATCGATGTACTTCGCTGAAACGCCAAGAAAGGTCAACTCCTCCGCTTCTGCAATATCAAAGAGTCTTTCTGGCGCTGGATACATAGGATTTCCATCAAATAGAACGATGCCCGCACCAGTTGCTAAAGATGCAACCAGCCAGTTCCACATCATCCAGCCACAAGTGGTGAAGTAAAAGACTTTATCGCCGCCGCGGATATCCAGGTGATATCTCTGCTCGCTCAAAGTCTTTAGCAATACACCTGCTGCGCTATGAACAATGCACTTTGGCTTTCCTGTAGTTCCAGATGAAAAGAGGATAAATCCGGGACGATTAAAGGAACCCTTTACCGATATCTCTTCACTTCCATCACAAGAGCTAACCCAATTTTCAAAAGAGAGATAGGGGCTCGGTTTTGAACCGATGGCGATAACTTTAAGTAAGGAAGGCAACCCAGATACGATTTCATCTATCTTCTCTAGGCAATCAATCTCCTTGCCGTTGTAGCCATAATCTGTAGTAACTAAAAGCACCTTCGGTGATATCTGCTGAAAACGATCTAGCACTGTGGCAGCACCAAAATCTGCTGAAGTGCTCGAGAAGATTGCGCCAATTTTGAGCGCACCTAGTGCAAAACAAACCACCTCGGCGGTATTTGCTACGCAGGCGGCAACTACATCTCCTTCAACAACTCCGAGGTTTATAAGCGATCTTGCAACTTGAGTTGCTCGCTTGCTTACTTCACCTCTTGTAAAGGTACGGCGCGTTCCGGATTCGGAAATCTCAGTTATAACTATTTGGCTAGGATCTCCCTTAAGTAAGGTATCGACCACATTTAACTTGGCATCTGGAAAGAATTCTGTCCTAAAGAAACCCGCGCCCGAGATTGTCGTTTCGCCAAGATTGCCAACAACTTCTGAATCTGTTGCAATAAATCTCCAGAATTGATCTGGATTATCTATCGACCACTTGTGGAGTTCTGAGTAATCCTTCGCCTTTGCCAGCTCATTTAATTTAATGAGCGCGGGGTTATTGGATTTGCTAGGACTCCAGAGCGGTGCAGACATTAACTAGGGGCGTCCCATTACCTCAAATGCTCGGTCAAATACTCCAGCAAATGCGATTGAGTCAGAATGAGGCATCAACCAACCTTCTCCCCCGCGAATTCGGCGCGACATTGCATCTGCCATTAATTGATAAGGATCGCAGGCGGCAAAGTTTTCGACGGTTACCTTTCCGTCGACTTCAACTTCTAAGGTGCTGGCTTTGTTATGTGAGTTGAAGGCATCGTTTCCGGTCATAGAAACGCGCCCCTTTGTGCCAACTACATCGAAGTAGAGAGTGTTTGGTGTGTTCATGGAAGTTAGCGCTTCTGCATGTGCGCCGCCGATATCAAATGATGTTGTAACGGTTTCGTCGCATCCACCCGGATGCCACTTAACATCAGTCTTTATATTGCTCACAGGCGCGAAATCCATCAACCAAATTGGAGCAGCAACTGAATACGGACCGAGATCGTAAAGTCCACCACCGCCCAGTTCGTAAACCGCGCGAATATTTGATGGATCTAAACCGTCATAAGTAAATGCAGAACGAATAGTTTTAACTTCACCGATTGCACCTGAATCAACAATCTCCTTTAGACGCAACGTGCGCGGATGCCAGCGGTTCCAGCTAGCTTCCATAAATATTAGCCCGGTTTCATTTGCAACCGCGATCGCCTCTTTTAACTCTGCAACATTCATTGCAGCCGGCTTCTCGCACAGGACATGTTTTCCTGCACGCATCGCTTTAATTGACCATTCAATATGCAGTGAATTTGGAAGAGATATATAGATAGCCTCGACCTTTGGGTCGGCAAGGAGCTCGTCATAATCGGTGTAAACCAAACCTGATGGAGAAAGTGCTAGCCCTCTATCGCGATCTTTTGCGCCAACGGCATAGATCTCGCCATCTTTTGAGTTAAGTAGCGCTGGATAGAGCGCTAACTTTGCGATGTAGCCTGCACCAATAAATCCCCAGCGTACTTTTTCCATAGCGGTGACAATACTTGCTAATTTGGCTTT
>JAIYCF010000123.1 GCA_027488165.1 Streptomycetaceae bacterium | reverse complement strand
GTGCCCCGAGTGGGGGTCGAACCCACACTTGGAGGATTTTAAGTCCTCTGCCTCTGCCATTGGGCTATCGGGGCCATGCGAAGATCAGAGTCTACTTCAGAAATAGAGGGCTGCAGAATTGCCATTTTTGCGGCAAACAAGTGGTTATTCGAAACTAATTGTAGATTTCCATTGAAGTACCTTCGAGAGTCTCTTCTCTCGCTGCTCAATCAGCGCTGACTCGGCTTTGATGACAGCAGCAATCTTCTCGTAGCTATCAATTTGTGAAACAGCATACTTCCGCAACTTATAAGTAATTAAAACTGGACTTTGATTAGGGATTATTCCTGCGGCTAGTAAATCGTTTGCGTGATACCCGCTCAGCTTCAACCCCTCACAGAGTGAATCCAAAACAACGTATTTACGCACCACTTGTTCAACGATAAAGATCGTCGTTTCTTGTTTCTTAATTAGCGCAGTTGCGCTTTCGTCAATTATTTTTACATTTATATCTTGAATGACGTAGTCATAATTTTTTTTGGTAACTCCGTAAATTTCAGCACTATTAAAACTGTTAAAAGTAATTGGGACTGAATCTGATATGCAATCAAAAATTTCTTTTTGAGCTAACTTTTTTTCTGCTAGACGCTTTGCTTCGGCAATGAGAGCTGCCTGGCGTGCAATGGCAGCGCTATCAATTGAAACTACATCCGATGCGGCGGTAACCGTTATCGTCTTGCCTGGGTTTGAACTGGACCGATACGTTCCCGGCATTACATTTATGGTCTGGCTTGACATGAAGTCAACGTAAGTTGATGGAACGGTAAATGTAAGTTGTGAAGATGTGCGATTCTCTGTCGCAACCGAGAAAAATTTACTCCCATCTGAGAAGAACATATTTGTGACGGAAGATAGGTTGCCGCCAGTTACGGTTACTTGCTGACCAATACTCGCGGGTGAGGGGCTAATTGTTTCAATTTGCTTATTGAAGTAAATATCAAGGGTCACTCCTCCACCACTAAATGTGACTGAGCTGGAGTTTGTGGAAGTAAGCGTCAATGTGAATGAATCTCCAGTACCAATGGCGGCCGTCTGCAGGTTAATTCCTTCGGGATCGTAGGCTCCCGAAGTAGTTGTGCTGCTACTGGTTTGAGAGTAAGTCCACGTCGAACTTCTTCCGTTAGAAACATAGAACCTAGGAGATCCACTACAGCCATTTGGGTTAGTAATTGTGATGGCGCTGACGCCGTACTCCAGATAGACATTAACGCGACCGGAAGATGCGCAAATTATTGAATAGGTAGTTGGATCACTCGAAGATGCTGCAGCACTTCCTGAAAAGATAGTAGCTAGCAGCGTGGAGAAAAAGATCGATAAAGCTGCAGCAAAGCCTAGGCGATGTCTCATTTGGTTCTTTCGTATGTAGGAACCATTTGAGACGACCTGGTGTCATCTGGATCTGGATTTTTGGAAGAGTATCAGGCGAATCCGGAAACAGTTAGTGGTTACTTGCCTTTTTTATGACGGAATCCAACATCTTTTCAGTTAACTTGCCAGTGAAAGTGTTCTGTTGGCTGGGATGGTAACTACCGATAACCCGACGCTTGATGCCATCTGGTCCGATAAATGTTGCAGTGGCTCCGTGGCCAAACTTTGGTTTTGGCCTAGGAATTTCGCATCCAAGTTCTGTGAGTGTCGCAAGAAGAGTGGTCCAGGCAAGATTGCCGAGTGCTAGAAATGAACGCGCGGTTGGCATTAGAAGTGCGATCTCTTCCTTGTAGAAAAGTGCGCAGGTGTTTTTTTCTTCAGTGGTTGGTTTGTTGTCGGGTGGTGCGCAGCGAACAGCGCAGAGAATTCGAGTGTTGATTAACTTTTGACCGTCATCTTTACTTTTGCTGGTTGCAATCTTGGCAAGACCATTTTTGTGAAGTGATTTGTAGAGCCAGTCTCCAGAAGAATCTCCTGTGAAAACTCGCCCTGTTCTGTTTGCACCGTGCGCACCTGGAGCGAGTCCGAGAATAACTATTTGTGCATTTGCGGGACCAAAACCTGGAACCGGCTTTCCCCAGTACTTTTCATTCTCATAGGCTTTACGTTTAGTTACCGCTACTTCTTCGCGCCACTCGACAAGTCGCGGACATTTCTTACATTTAACAATTGCTGAATCAAGCAGGTCGAGCGATTTATACAAGCGACCAAGCCATTCCATCGAGAATGTCTGATTCGGATGCAACGAATTCGGTTGCGCCAGTTGCGCGCATAATGCGTGAGAGAACTAGAGAACCTGCAGAGATAACGTCAACGCGACCTGGGTGCATATAGCCAAGTGATTCGCGTTGGGTGCGGGTCATCTTGATAAAGGTTTGTGAAACTTGGTGAACTTTTTCAGCGGGAATATGTGAAAGATGGATTGCGTAACGATCGTATTCAGGAAGATCTAGTGCGGCTGCGGCAACTGTTGTTGCAGTGCCAGCAACGGCGATGAGGGTTTTGGCTTTAGTAATTGGAACAATTTTTGCAGCTTGGGCAATCGCTTCATCGATATCTTCAGTAGCAGCAACAGCTTGGCCCGGATCAGGAAGATCCCCGGTGAAGTGGCGCTCTGACATGCGCACACAGCCAATGTTTACGCTCTTGGCCGCTTCAACAGTTTCGGTTCCGAATACGAATTCGGTTGAACCGCCACCAATATCAATTACTAAAAATGGGCCATCTGCTGCTGGTAAATCTTTAGTCGCTCCCATAAATGAAAGGCGCGCTTCTTCATCACCTGAGATAACTTCGGGGCGGATACCCAAGCGTTCAAATACGCCTTCGATAAATAGATCGCGATTGGTGGCATCGCGTGTAGCGCTGGTTGCGCAGAAGCGAATCTTTTCAACGCCGCGCTTTGCAATTTCTGCGGCATAGATATCAACTGCAGCTAGTGTGCGAGCGATTGCATCTGGGTGGAATTGACCTGTTTTGTCGACGCCTTGTCCAAGTCGAACAACTTCCATGAGTCGTGTGACTTCACGGAAGCTAGTGCCCTCAATATCTGCAATTAGTAAACGAATTGAGTTGGTGCCGCAATCGATGGCTGCTACTCGCAAGGTTCGTCCTTCCACCATTCAGGAAGCTTTGCTAAAGCTTCATCACCGAGTGGATTAACACCAGGACCTGCTGAAAGTGAATGGGCAACTAGCGAATGTAAACATTTAACGCGGTTGGGCATTCCGCCGGCAGAGATTCCTTCAACTTCAGGAACATCCATCTTTAGCGCTGCGCGCGCGGCGAGGTAATCATCATGTGCTGCGGCATATTGGCCGGCTAGTTCTGCGTCGACTGCCAGACGTTCATTCATTTCTGCCATCAAACCAGTTGATTCAAGCGTTGAAATCGCACCTGTTAGACGTGGACAAGTTGCATAGTAGAAAGTTGGAAATGGTTCGCCATGGCTAAGACGTGGTGGTGTTTCAACAACTGCTGGATTGCCACATGGACAGCGATAAGCGATTGCGTGCACATCGCGTGGAGTACGACCGAGTTGCAGCTCAATGCAATCTAAATCTTTCTGTGTTGCCTTATCGGTCATTGTTAAAGACCTGATTCAGTAACGGATGCAATTAACTTGGTGTACCAAGGAGCGCCTTCGGGTAGCTGTGAAACTACCTTTGTTGTATCAGGCAGTGTCGGATCATCTTTGGTGCCGGTAACGATGTATTGACGCTCACCAGGTAATACAAAGTGCAGGCGTTCGCGCGCCTGCGACTTTATGTAATCAGGATCTTTCCAAAGTTCGAGTTCGGCACGTGCGGCATCAAGCGCAGCGCGATCTGTGACAACTTGAGATTTGAGTGCGCTGATTTGTGCGCGCTGAGTGAAGTAGTTCTTAATCGGTGGTGCAAGAGTTAAAGTGAAGACGAAGATGATTGCAATAAGCGCGAGCGGACGTGCATTGCCGCGTGATCTGCGACGGTTGGAAGAAAGACGGCGAGACGGACGACGTGAAGAGTAACTACGTCGCCCGCGTCGCATCTTTAAGCCTTAACTATCCCTTGAAACGTGGGAAGGCAGCGCGGCCTGCGTAAACAGCGCCATCTGCGAGTTCTTCTTCAATGCGAAGAAGTTGGTTGTACTTAGCAACGCGCTCTGTGCGTGAAGGTGCGCCTGTCTTGATCTGTCCGCAATTTGTTGCAACTGCAAGATCAGCAATAGTTACATCTTCGGTTTCGCCTGAACGGTGTGACATCATGCTGCGGTAGTTCGCACGGTGCGCAAGATCAACTGCATCAAGAGTTTCAGTAAGCGTTCCGATCTGATTTACCTTAACTAGAAGTGCGTTTGCGGTATCGGTTTCGATTCCCTTAGCCAGACGAATTGGGTTGGTTACGAATAAGTCATCGCCAACGATCTGAATCTTTGAACCTAGTGATGAAGTCATTGACTTCCAGCCGGCCCAATCTTCCTCATTTAGTGGATCTTCGATTGAAACGATTGGGTAGGCAGCAACTAGCTCTGCGTAATACGCGATCATTTCATCTGATGAACGTAGTGAACCTTCGAACTTGTACTTACCGTTGTCGTGGAATTCAGTCGCTGCAACGTCCATCGCAAGTGCGATTTCTTTGCCTGGCTTAAATCCAGCAGCTTCAATCGCTTCGAGGATCAAATCAAGTGCTGCGCGGTTGCTTTCAAGGTTTGGTGCAAATCCGCCTTCATCGCCAACAGATGTAGCAAGTCCACGCTTCTTAAGAACTGCCTTGAGTGCGTGATAGATCTCTGCGCCCCAGCGAAGTGATTCGCGGAAAGTCTCGGCGCCAATTGGAGCGATCATAAATTCTTGAATATCAACGTTGGTATCAGCATGTGCTCCACCGTTGAGAATATTCATCATCGGAACTGGAAGAACGTGTGCGTTTGGTCCACCGACGTAACGGAAGAGTGAAAGATCTGCAGATTCAGCAGATGCCTTTGCTACTGCAAGTGAAACGCCAAGAATTGCGTTTGCACCAAGACGTGATTTATTTGGAGTTCCATCAAGCTTGATCATCTCGTTATCGATTAAGCGCTGATCCTGAGCATCAAAGCCTTCAATCGCAGGTGCGATCTCGTTATTTACAAAGTCAATTGCCTTAAGAACGCCCTTACCGAGGTAACGCTTCTTATCGCCATCGCGGAGTTCTGATGCTTCGAATGCTCCGGTTGATGCGCCACTTGGAACTGCGGCACGAGCTTGAGTGCCATCTTCGAGTTCGATTTCTACTTCAACAGTTGGGTTTCCGCGCGAATCAAGAATTTCACGTGCGCCGATTGCTTCGATAATTGCCATGGGGTGTCTCCTAAGAATTACTAGTGATGAGCACGCTCAGCGCTGAACGGTATAGGGCAATACTACCGCGACTCAGTGGCCTTAATTTGCTCCGCAATTTGGCGGCCATATAGGCGTAGTGCGTTCTCGGGGTCGATTTCGTTATCGCGCGCCCAAGCAATTATTGAAGCTAGCGCCTCGCCTACGCTTTCATTTGTCGCAGGCTGATCGCTTTCATATTTCTTTAGCACAACTGGAACTTTATATTTTTCGGCGCGATAGAGAAGTTTTTCGACGAGTGGCAGTGCGGGCTGTGCAAGTGCGACGCCATCAAGAGCAGATGTACGGCCCTTTTCTTTTGCCTTTATCTCTTCCCAGTTGTCGATGATTTCATCGGTGCCAGAAACTTCGAGACCTTCAAATACATGCGGGTGGCGGCGAATCAATTTATCTGCGATTGCCCGCGCCACATCTTCAATTGAAAATGGATCGGTCGGGTGGTCTTCTGCAATGCGCGAATGGAAATAAACTTGTAAGAGAACATCACCAAGTTCTTCGCGCATACCTTCGCGATCTTTTGCATCAACGGTATCTATAAACTCGTACGACTCTTCAAGTAAGTATTTAACTAGTGACTCGTGCGTTTGTTCGGCATCCCAAGGGCAACCGCCAGGAGAACGCAATCGATCCATTACCTCAACGAGGCGTTGCAGTTCTGAAGCGGCCATCGAACTGTCGCAGTTTGTGTTACTTGCTAGATGGAGTTACAGCGCCACCAGTGACATCAGCCGCGACAACATCGCCAGCTTCAACATCCCAGAAGCCGTAGCGTGGATTGATTTTGACGCCGAGTTCTTTTGCTTTTGCTGAAAGTAACTTGCCTAGTTGAGTTGGCACTTCTTCTTGAGGAACGCCAGATTGTGAAAGGGCTGTTGTAATGCGCTCAGAAATAAGAATCGCGCGCACATAGGTATCAAAGTCTTGAGGTGCGATTGCGGCGTTAACTAAGTTCTTTGGAAGTTCGGCTTCGCCACCGAGTGATTGAGAGATCTGCTGCTTGCGAGAAACAACTTGGCTTGCAGTAATTTCTAGATCCAACTCTTTAGCGATCTCATCAAAGGTGTGCATCAAAATCTTAAAACGGAGTTGACCGCGATTTAGCTCATCACCAGTTTCGAGCTGCATCTGAGATGTATCAACCTTTGTGCGCTCTGACAGCACTGCATCGATGCTGCTCTGTAGTTCGGTCTGAGTAATCTTGAAGTCACCAACTGTTGCTGCTTCGTTGGACTGTGAGCAGCCGGTAAGTAGCAACCCTGTTGCGATTGTTAGGGCTACAAGGATCTTCTTCACGTGGTGCTCGCTTTCGTTAGCTGGTTGACGACCTCAGTTACCCAGGTCAGGAGAGAAGTATCCACTATTTCAGCGGTGGGATTAGACGGGTTCCATGCAGGGTTTTTCGGCAGAGTGACCAGCGCTGTATTGGTTGGACCCTTATAGATAGAGCCTGGATACATCCGCGCAAGTCTTAATTGGCGTGATTCAGGCAAGGAAATAGGTGACAGGCGTAGGAATTTTCCAGTGGCAACTACTTCGCGGATTCCTTGTGATTTAGCTAGTGCGCGCAATTGTGCAACCGCAAGTAGCGCAACCGCTTCTTCAGGAAGTTTGCCGAATCTATCTAGTAATTCTTCACGAATTGATTGCACATCTTCGGGTGTAGCAACATCTGCTAAACGGCGGTAGAGATCAAGCCTTAAACGCTCTCCTGGTACATAACTTTCTGACAGATGCGCATTAACTGGAAGTTCGACTTTACATTCATGGCTTTCTTCCTCTTTATCAATAATGCCGGTCTTGTAATCATTAACTGCTTCACCAACCATGCGCATATATAAATCAAATCCAACATCGGCAATGTGTCCAGATTGTTCGCCACCCAGCAAATTGCCAGCGCCACGAATTTCTAAATCTTTGAGTGCAACGCGCATACCCGCACCTAAATCAGTATTTGTGGCGATTGTTTTTAGGCGATCAAGCGCAATTTCAGTAAGTGGTTGATCCTGCGGATACAAGAAGTAAGCGTAAGCGCGATCACGGCCTCGACCTACACGACCGCGTAATTGGTGTAACTGCGAAAGGCCGAAGTTTTCAGCGCGATCCACAATTAATGTATTGGCATTTGCAATATCAAGCCCGCTCTCCACAATCGTGGTGCAGACAAGTACATCGAAGTCGCGGTTCCAGAATCCTAAGATCACATCTTCAAGTGCGCCCTCGGACATTTGTCCATGTGCAATACGAATTCGCGCCTCAGGAACTAACTCTTGAATCTTGGCCGCTGCGCGATCGATAGATTCAACGCGGTTGTGAATGTAGAAAATCTGTCCATCGCGCAATAGCTCGCGGTGAATTGCAGCGCGAATCTGCGCATCTTCACTTGGTCCAACGTAGGTAAGAATCGGATGGCGTTCTTCAGGTGGAGTTGTAATCGTCGACATCTCGCGGATACCTGTAACTGCCATTTCCAGGGTACGAGGAATAGGCGTTGCCGACATCGCTAAAACGTCTACGGTTGTGCGCATCTTCTTGAGTGATTCCTTCTGCTCAACTCCAAAGCGTTGTTCTTCATCAACAATTACTAACCCCAGATCCTTAAAGATCACATCTTGCGAGAGCAGGCGATGGGTGCCGATAACAACATCGACGCTACCTGCTGCTAATTCGGTAAGGATTTCTTTTGATTCTTTAGCAGTATTAAAACGTGACATTCCGGCGACACGAATTGGGAAACCTGAATATCGCTCTGCAAAAGTCTTGGCATGCTGCTGTACAAGAAGCGTGGTTGGAACTAGAACTGCAACCTGCTTTCCATCTTGCACCGCTTTAAACGCTGCACGAATTGCAATCTCAGTCTTTCCATAGCCAACATCGCCACAAATAATGCGATCCATTGGATAAGGCTTTTCCATATCGCGCTTTACTTCTTCGATAGTCGAAAGCTGATCTGGGGTTTCGATGTAAGAGAACGCATCTTCTAATTCGCGCTGCCACGGTGTATCAGCAGAGAATGCGTAACCAGGTGACGAAGTACGTGCGGCATATAAACGAATTAACTCGCCGGCGATCTGTTTAACTGCCTTGCGGGCACGTCCTTTTGCTTTCTGCCATTCTCCACTGCCAATGCGGTGCACGGCAGGTGCTTCACCACCGACATATTTAGAGACTTGTTCCAAAGTATCCGTAGGTACAAAGATGCGATCGCCTGGTTGTCCGCGTTTAGCTGGTGCGTATTCAATAACTAAGTACTCGCGAGTGACTCCGTTGATAGTGCGCTGCACCATTTC
Organism: Streptomycetaceae bacterium; assembly: GCA_027488165.1. Taxonomy (GTDB): domain Bacteria; phylum Actinomycetota; class Actinomycetes; order Nanopelagicales; family Nanopelagicaceae; genus Planktophila. The sequence goes on along the minus strand of JAIYCF010000123.1, from coordinate 796 downwards.
TACGTAACGTCCGATTCCGTGTTGCTCATGAACCACAAAATCACCAGCGCGAAGTTCTAGCGGATCTACGGCTTGCTTTCGCTTAGATGGCATGCGTGCGCCATCCTTTGCCGATGCTTTACTGCCTGTTAAATCTCTTTCGGTCATAAAGAGAATCCGTGATTCAAGAGAAGAGAATCCATGCGCAATAGAAGATTGCGTAATGTGGATTGTTGCCTTAGTTGGAATTGCCTTTAGCTCTGGCGTAACAATGACTGGTAAATCTGCGTTGCGAAATATTCCGGCATAGCGTTCTGCCATTCCTTGTCCAGCAGTTGAAAACATGACTGAAAACCCTTGGCCTACCGCTTCTTGCATAACCGCAACAGCGCGATCAGCATCCCCGCGCAAAGGATCAATAGCGTTGAAATCTAAGAAGGTAGCGTCAGAATCTAAATCTGTGCCGTACGGATTAAGCGCGCGGGAACGGTAGCCACAACGTTTTACTTCTGCATTTAGCGCATCCCATGAAAGATAAGTTGAATTTGTAACGGGTAAAGGCGCAGCGGCACCGAGTGCAGCGTGCGACCAGGCCGCCTCAAAAAACTCATCATTGGTGGCAAGTAAATCCATCGTGCGCATGCGAATGCGTTCATCATCAAGGAAGAAGACTTCACTTCCTGCGGGAATTCTTTCAAAGATAGTTTCAGTCTTATCTACCAGAATTGGAATAAGTGATTCCATTCCTTCGGTAGTAATTCCTTGCGCGACCCGATCGAGAATTTCCATGGCCGCTGGATACTTATCTTTAACGCTC
>JAIYCF010000057.1 GCA_027488165.1 Streptomycetaceae bacterium | reverse complement strand
TGCTGCGAATGGAGTTGACTTACGTGAGCCCTTGAAACCAACCTGGCCAGATGATGACCAAGAGATAACAGCGCCGGTTGGGTCGGTGATAGAGATGATGGTGTTGTTGAAAGTGCTCTTAATGAACGCCTTACCAACAGCAATGTTCTTCTTCTCTTTTTTACGTGTCTTGACTTTGCCCTTTGCAGGAGCAGCAGTCTTAGATTTAGGAGCGGCCATTACTTAGTCACCTTCTTCTTACCAGCAATTGCTTTACGAGGACCCTTACGAGTACGAGCGTTTGTATGTGTGCGCTGACCACGTACAGGAAGTCCCTTGCGGTGACGGATACCTTGGTAGCTCTGAATTTCAACTTTACGACGAATGTCGCCAGCGATTTCGCGGCGAAGATCGCCCTCAATCTTGTAGTTAGCTTCGATGTATTCACGAAGCTGTGCGAGTTCTGATTCTTGCAAATCCTTAACGCGTGTATCTGGAGAAATCCCAGTTGCCGCGAGAGTTGCATGAGAACGAGTTAAACCCATTCCGAAGATATAGGTGAGTGCGATTTCCACGCGCTTTTCGCGCGGTAGATCGACACCAACAAGACGTGCCATTTAATCAACCGATCTGTAATCCGGAGGTCCTCCGCAGTGCTTCTCAACTTGAGTTGAGTCCCGGCCTACCGGTCCGAGAGTTCTAAGTAATTACTTACTTAGTTGCACCACGCGTATTTATTAAGTTGTAGAACTAGTTACTTAGTGACTAGCCCTGGCGTTGCTTGTGACGGAGGTTTTCGCAAATGACCATGACGCGACCCTTGCGGCGAATGACTTTGCACTTATCGCAAATCTTCTTAACGCTTGGATTAACCTTCATGATCTTGCTCCAGTCTTCGTTACTTGTAACGGTAAATAATTCGACCTCGGGTGAGGTCATATGGACTTAGTTCTACGATCACACGATCACCAGGAAGGATGCGAATGTAGTTCTTTCGCATCTTGCCGCTGATGTGCGCAAGAATTTTGTGCCCATTAGTTAGTTCAACGCGAAACATTGCGTTAGGTAAAGCTTCTGCAACGGAACCTTCGATCTCGATGGCGCCATCTTTGCTAGCCACTAACACCCACTTCTGTTTCAAATTGAACCCACGCCCGTTTGCGAGCGCGGTTGCACCCACCAAAAACCCTCAGGATTTTCGCTAGGCGCGAAGGTGCAGTCTAAAGGCTGCCCCCTTATAAAGGGAAATTGGCTAAATCGCCCCTATTGGACCCCCTAGACACGCAGGAATTGCCCGCTCAGCGAGCTAATGGATCTGCGATCTTTTTGAAGCCCTTGGGGCAGACCGGCTTAACGGCCGTGACTTTCCGCTTGGCGTTCCCTTTGGCGCACCAAATCACCTTAGTAGCCACTGGGGCTTGAGGTTTTGGAGTTGAAGAAGGCGTAGCTGTCGGAATAGGCGCAGTCTCAATCGCTGGCTTTGAACTAGCGACTGGAACAGGGCTATTCGAAGCAGCGGGAGTAGGTGTTGAACCTGAAGAATTAAACTTCACGACAATGCTTGGTGCAGAAAAGTGAAAGCCATTTGCAGAGAAGAAGACCCATCCAGAATCTGATTTAAGTGAAACCGTTGCGACAGTCGTTATCTCATTTCCATAAACAACTGAAACTGTTGCACTCGGCGGCAAATTACTCTGGCCATACAAGCATTTAATGGAAGTTAAGGGCATTGCCAAGGTGTAATTACCACTATTCACATTACCTGATTCATCGAGATGCGGCGCCGCAACTTTGTATGTCAGTGAGGAAGTAGCTGCATCCCACTGCGGTGGCTTACTTGAATAAACCGAGGCATTAGATGCAACAAAGCCTGAAATCTCACCTGGCACTTTTAAACATGATTGATCTGAACCCGACAAATTTGTCCCGAAAGACCAGTTCGATACCGTGGTCAAGGCTTTTTCTTTTAGGTAAGGACTCCACGCAGAATATTCCTCAAGTCCGCGGTCTCCTTGAGATGGATCTGCTAACAGATAATAGGAAGCGCTTGGACTTGGGTCATAACCGCCAGATGGCCAAACCTTTTCAATAAAACCACTCGGCAAATCGTTGTAGTTAACCCAGCCACCTGCGATGGGTAGTTTGACTGATTTTGCAGTAACTGTAATCAATTGCGATTTATCGTTAGCGTTTGCAACATCGAAGTTTGCATCTGCCACTCGCCCGCGTAACCAGCCACTAACAGCTCTTGGTACTCTGACCGAGACTGTGTACTTGTTCTCGCTCTCCGGATTAATTGCCTTGTAACAAATACCCGCATCAGTCACAACACAACCGCTTGGAGCAGGATTTACATAGACAATTCCCAATCCCGTTCGATTCTCTTTTGGGTTCTCAACTTTAGGTGCAGTTAAGGAAGAGTTATTAGTGCGAATAACTTGCGTGACATCTACATCGAGCTTGTAACTCGTGGGAGATACTCCTGAAATGCTAATTCCGAAGCCAGCGCGAACAACAAAAAGCGCCCCTTGCTCGTCGGCATATATTGGCGGCGATGAGGATCGAGGAATTCCAAGATTCGGAGCCTCGGGTAAATCAACTGCCCCCGCAAAAGCTTTGCCAACGTACGTTAACTTCTTTCCGGCTCCGAAAGAGTTAAAAACTTTAAATGAATCTATGCACCCTAATTCTTGAGAATCTATACAGGTGCCGAGGACAACACGGCCCTCAAGAGCAAACCCTTCCTTCACCGGACAATTTGAATCGTTCCAGCCATCGCACTTTTTCCAATCCCAATACTTTCCCTTGATACTTCCATCTCGCTCAAATACTGGAATATGCGAATAACGAATGTAACCAATTGACGCTCCTCCCCGCGAGTTTTCTACAAATACCAAACCTCTTGCTCCTGAAGCCGGCCTTGATTTATCCATAATTTCTAGTGGATCGGTAGCAAGAGTTTCCGCGCCATAAGACGAGGTAGCGGTAGTCACCGCAACCATCACAATTACAAAAAATCTAATCTGTTTTTTCACGCGGAATCCCTTAAGTAAGAATGTATCTCGAGTTTAAATTAGCTCTGGAAATCCTCGCGGCGAACCCAGGTGACCAAGACCCAAAGGGAACAGACCAAGGTCACGATCAGGGCTGGGAAATAGAAGATCTTGTCCACGAAGATGCCGATCGGCGGTGAGCCCGGCATCAAGCCGCGAAGTGAGATTAATGAATAGGTAAGTGCTGCAGCCCATGTAAGTGATGAAAGCGTTGGTGGGCGCTGACCAGAAACCACCATGTAGGTCATGATCGTTACTGAAACCATCGCAGTGATCATGAGCAACAAAATAATCGTTACCAGCAACTTAGTTGAGTTAGAACGTACCGCTTCGAATACTGAAGAGGATTGCCCGTTATTGAATTCCTCAACTGCCATATCAAAAGACTTTGGATCATCCATAGTCACTGTTGTGAAGGCATCGTTCCAGAGCCCATGAATCATATGTATATCAAAGGTGTCAATCTTCTTGGTGTAATCCAGCGGCAAGATATTTAGCGTTGCTTGATCGCCGTTTTCCAAAGTGCCGATTGCGCTCATTGGGATTTCAAATGAGTACTTATCCATTGGGTACCAGCCAACATCAGAACGTGGCCCAGCTCCTGGTTGCTCATCTATCTGGACATCAAAGCCACCGGTTGGAACATCTTTCTTAAAACTATAGGTGTTACTTCCGCCATTACTTGCGCCAATTACGGAGTCAACAATTAAGTCAACGTCTTGGCTTGGCACCCAGCCGCTCTTCAAGCGGAATCCGACATCGTCGCTATTTGGCCATGGCAAGACACGTGCGTTAGCAGTTCCTTCAAGAGGATTTACTCCGGTGATCTGCACCAATAGTTCAAGGCGGTTATCCGAACTCATCTCGATCAACTTGTCATCGATAGCAGTTGCGTCACCTGCAGGGCTTTGAGAAATAAGAACCACAACACCAAGGTAGGCAACGGTAATCAAGATAAAGGTCTGAAAGAACTTGGTACGAAAAACCTTCACTTGATCCTCTATTTCTTCTTAAAGCCGGCAGGACACTTTGGCTTTACCGCAGTTACCTTTTTACTTGTTTTACCTTTAACGCAGGTAATTGTGACAGCCTTAGCAGCTGGTTTAGAAGAGGCGCTCGGTGTTGGTGTTGGTTCTGGAGCAGGCGGTGGTGCATCTTGCTCAAGTTTTACCTTGATTGTTGGTGATGAATAAGTAAATCCGCCTGCAGAAAGATAGAGCCAACCATTCTTCTCTCCAATGATCTCTGTAGCCACCTTCTGATTACCTTGATCGTTAACGATAGAGAGCTCAGCTCTAATTGGTGCGCTTGTAAATCCATAAACGCAGCGGGCAACATCAGAACGCATAATCAAGTCGTAAGTCCCTAGGAACTCATCGCCTTTCGTTGTGAAGTGAGGCGCTGATACTTGGTATTCGAGGGTGCCTTCACTCTTATTCAACGAAGGAGGCCCTGCCGAGTACTGCGTGGCATTTGTTGTCACAATTCCTGTAACGCCTTTATCGCCATTCTTAAAGCATTGCGAAGCATTCTGTGTTTCATTCTCATCGAGAGTGCGAACTGACCAAGTTCCTAACATGGTCGTTGCCTTATCTTGAACAAAAGGAAGCCAGAGTTTTAACTGATCCATTCCAAATTTGCTTGATGGCAGTGGCGCAATAATTACATTTCTAGTCATCGGGTCGTCGGTACAGACCGATCTTCCACAGCCTTCAGGAGCACCTGATGGATTTGGAGTTCGAAGTGCAACCTCTGGCTTGTAACCACCTGTTTTTAAATCATATTCATCCTTAAGTGCCTGAGGCATCTCTGGATATCGATACATTTTGTAAACAACTGGAACGGCAACGGGATTGGCCGCCATGTAGAAGGAGTAACCGGAGCTAATTTCGGTGAAGGAAACTTCTGGTTTTGCGATTCTTCCGTGCAACCAACCTTTAGGGCGATTTTGAAGCTTTAGCTTTATATAGAATTTTTTGCCGGCTGGAAATGCATAACGTTGTGCACAGAGTCTCTCTTTTGCACTTCCCGCAACACAGTTACTTGTGCCAGAGAAACCAAAACTCGCAAAGCGCCATTGTCCAACTGGATGTCCCGAACCACCATTAGTCTCTTTAGACATTCCGGTATCAATCTCTTGAATGGCGCTATCTCCAGACTCAAGTTTGACCGGGTAAATTTCAACATTTAGCGACTGCAAATCCGCCCCAGTACTTTTATTCAAAGTACCAGAGGTTAGTGCTGATACGTAGTACAAAGTTCCGCCGTCATGAGGGGCGCTTGGTAAATCAAAAATGCTGCCTGTCGCTCCAAATGGCAGTTTTAACCTCTCGGATGCCTGGAACTCGTTAAGTGCTTGATTCGGGAAATATCTCGAAAAACTTCCCTTCGATGACTCACCAGAAGTATTTAAAACTCCAAAGTCTTCAATGCAGTAAACACTACTGATCGTCCCACAGACCGGAAGTAGGGAATTGAAGCCCAAAGAGTCTGCAGTGCAATTGGAATCCTCTGCACTTTTGCAAGTTGGATCTACATACGCATTGCTTTGATACTTTTGGAAATCGATCAAATATGAAGCAGGAACTCCTGGAGGTGCATCCAAGAATCGCTGAATGTGCATTCCACGTTCGGCGTCATTTGGAATTGCCCAAGTTCTCCCAGAATCACCTACAGTTTCGCCCGCAGCAACGACTGCTGACGAGCTTCCAAATACAAATGCGAGAGCAACGAGTGCTGAAAGTATCTTCTTCATATCCCCTACTTCTTCTTAAATCCGGTTGGGCATTTTGGATTAACTGCAGTTACCTTCTTACTTGTTTTTCCTTTAACGCATGTGATTGAAGTCTTTTTGGCGGCTGCCGGCTTAGTAGATGCAGCAGGGGAAGGCGTAGTCGACGCTGAAGGAGTTGGTGCCGGAGCATCCTGAGATAACTTCACTTTGATTGTTGGTGCCGAATAGGTAAATCCTTTTGCAGAAAGGTTGACCCACCCATTTTTCTCACCAACAGTTGTAACAGCGTTTACAGATTGACCATTATCTGAAATAACTGAAATTGTTGCTCTAAAGGCTGTTCCTGAAATGCCATAAAGGCACTTGGCGAAATCGGCTCTAAGAGTTAAGTCATAAGTTCCACGAGATAGGTCTCCGTTAGGAAGTAAATGAGGACCGGCAACCTTGTACTCGAGTTCCTCCGTTGCTTTGTTAAACACTGGTGGCCCTGCCAAATACTGAGTTGAGTTTGTTGACACGATTCCAGTGAATTCATCCAAATTCTGGCCGCACGTATTTCCAATTACTCCAGAATTAAAGTTTGTCATCAAGCTCAAAGTCCAGATTGTGGGCAACATATTTGCTTTATCGCCAACCACGGGGAGCCAGGTCAAAAATTCATTCATCTGAAATTCGCCGAAGCCCGTATTATTTTTTAGCATCAAAGACCATGCTTCTTCTGGGCCTTGCTGAAGAGCTAAATTGCCGGCGCCGCTGCCAAAACCACCTAGAGGCTTTGGAGCTTTGTCATAGAACGCCTTAACCGATGCTGGAAGTTCTGGTTTCTTTTTCCAGATAGAAATTGCTGGAACTTGCACAGCAGATGCTGAAGCGATCAGAGTCTTTCCGCCACCCGCATTATCAATATATTGAAGAGTTGGGTCTTGAATTCTGCCGTGGAACCATCCTTTAATGGCTTTTCCATATCTGACTTTTACGCCAAGTTTGATATCTAATGGAATTGGCACTGCAACAGCGCACTTCTGCGAATCTGTAAATTTGCAACGTGGCTCAAGAGTTGCGCCAGTTCTCCAATTGCGTTGATAGTAACGAGTTGGGTCGGTTGACATTTCAATTAAGTTATAAGACCCATTTTCAATCTTTACCGCATATATAGCGATAGATCCGTTCTCTGGAGCGCTGGTGCCTCCCGCAGCCTTATCCCAACTTCCGTACGCACCAACAACGGCCATATATGTAGTTCCGGCAGAGTGCGGTGCATCTGGAATATCAAAAAGTGTAGGCACGCTTCCTGAAGGTAAATTGATGGATGGCGATCCCGTGAACTCACGCTTAACGAGTGTCGAGAAAGGCTTTACGTTATTGACCGTAAGTTCTTTGCCATCTTTGGAAGTAGCAAAGACTCCTTCAAGGCAATCGACTTGGTTTGCCTCCTGGCAATAAGGAAGGATTGAAACAAACTGGAAATAATCTTTATCAGCGCAGGCTGGATCATTTATTGAACTGCACCAACTTATGGATTCCACTTTTAGATTAGAAGTCTTCATGCCAATAAGGCCCGAGTTGTTATCAACTGATGCGCCATCTGGATAAGCGGTGTAACCCAAGTAACCCATGCCTGGTTCGCTTGAGAGGCTAAACATTTCATCGGAAAGCTGATTCGCCTGTGCAGGAATTGATAATCCCCAAACTAGTGCAAGTAGAGCTCCGACAGCAGTTAGCTTTTTGAAAATCATTTCTTCTTGTATCCCTTCGGACATGTTGGCTTAACCGCAGTTACTTTCTTTGAAGCTTTTCCCTTAACGCATGTGATTGTCGATTTCTTTGCCGCTACTGGCTTCGCTGCAGAAGTTGGCGCTGCTGAAGGAGATGCGGATGGAGTCGGTGCTGGTACCTCAATCGCTTTTTCTTGAGTGAGCTTCACACTTACGACCGGTGCTGAGAAGGTGAATCCCTTCGCTGACAGATATAGCCAGCCATCTTTTTCGTTTACGGTTGTGACAGCAACTTGCTTCTCGCCATTTTCTGAAACAACTTCCACGGTCGCACTAATAGGCGCATTTGAGAAACCATAAAGGCATCGAGCCGCTGCAGATCTAAGTTGTAGATCATAAGAGCCTCGGAATACTTCCCCATCAGGCTTCAGGTGCGGTGCAGCAACTTTGTATTCAAGTGTCGATGTTGACGAATTAAAGACAGGCGGACCTTCTAGATACTGCGTTGCGTTAGTTGAAACTATGCCTAAAACTTCAGAGGTACTGTTTAAGCACGGATTAAAGCTACTTCCAGTGTTCATAGATCTAACTGTCCATAGAGTTGGCATGTAATCGGATTTGTCACCGATTACAGGAAGCCAAAGTAGAAACTCTTGCATCATCTGTTCGTCATAGTTAGTGAGTTGTCTCATCAAACTCCAGGCAGAGGGATCATCTGTCTGTTGTGCGCCAAGATCACCGGTGCCGCCTAGCGGTTTTGGCAGACTGGCGTAGTAATCAATCAAACTCTTCGGCAGATCAGCTTTCTTCGACCATTTAACGACTTTTGGCACAATCGCTGGCTTAGCAGTAACGGTAATTATCTGATTTCCATTACTTCCATTTTCAATCTTTACGGTGGGATCGGTGAGTCTTCCGCTAAACCAACTTACAACTCGAAAATTAACGCGAACTTTTACTGAGAATGTAACGTCCATAGGAAGAGGTTGTGCAACAGCACACTTATTAGCATCGTTGATTAGGCAACCTTGAGCCTTATCGTTGCTTTGGCTATAGCCAGTTACTGCACCGCTTCTTCCTAAAGATTCAAAAAAAGATAAGCCTGTTAAAGAAGATCCCAAACTGAACGAACCTGTTTTGGTTGAGACTGCAAAAAGTCCTCCCGTAAATGTGGGTAGAAACTCCGCGTTCGGTCCGTTTCGAAGATCAAGAACTCCATTGTGGTTGAAGATCAATATGTATTTATCTCCGCCCGCATGAGGGGCACCCGGAATTGTTATTAGAGGAGCCGGACCACCCGACGGTAGTTTTCTCGCAGGGTCACCCACGAAGTCCTGGGGCTGAGGGCCTGGAAACTTTTCACCAGTTTGAACCTGCAGTGACTCCCCTGCAGCATTTACGGCTGAGACACTTTCAATGCAATTAGTTTCAACTTCTGAAACGCAGAGTGGCATCATGCTGCGCGATTGGAAGACATTCATTTTGGCGCATAGAGGATCGTTCAAGCTGGAACAAGTCACAACGTTCTTAACTAATCCGTCTAAACCAACTTCACGTCCGCTAAGAAAAGGATTTGTGAAACTATTTAGAAATGCTGGATCCGCATTGATGCCGAAATAACCTTTACCAGGTGCATATTCAAAGGTGACACTTTCACCGGATGCGACCGCACCTGGAGCAATAAATGCTGTGATTGAGAGAGTCAATATTGAAAAAACAGCTGTAAATCTTTTTTTCATTTCTTCTTATACCCCATTGGACACTTTGGATTGACTGCAGTTATTTTCTTAGAAGTTTTACCTTTTACGCATGTGATTGAAATCTTTTTGGCGGCTGCGGGTTTTGCTGTCGCACTTGGCGTTGGAGACGCTGAAGGTGCAGGGTTTGAGGCCTCCTGGGAAAGTTTCACTTTGATCTTTGGCGTGGAGAACGTAAATCCAGCAGCAGTCATCTTTAACCAACCATCACTTTCGTTAATGATGGTGGTTGCAACCGAAGGGGTGCCATCAGAACTGGATACTTCGATCTTGGCTTGAATGGGTGCTGATCCGAAACCGTATAGACAACGGGCAACATCTGATCGCAGATTCAATTGGTAGTAACCCTTGAATAATTCGCCCTTTGAATCGAAGTGAGAAGCTCCGACTGTGTAATTGAGCGATTGTTCGGCTTGATCAAATTTAGGTGGTCCATCGCTATAAACAACAGCATTGGTTCCGATTACGCCCGTGAATCCCTTTCCTCTTACGCAGTTCTGGGAATCGAATGGCAGCTCACCGCGAATAGTCTGGGCAACCCAGAAAGATCTCATAGCAGCGGCTTTGTCATTCAAAAGAGGCAACCATAAATTCATTTCGCTGATAGCACGATCTCCAGCAACTTCGGACTTCGTTAGCAATGTTCGTGAGAATAAATCTTTGGTGACAAAGTCTTCTGAATTTCGAGAGGTGCCGCCTGCACCAACCGGATAAAGGTCTTTCACGTTTTGCGGAAGATCTCCCCATTTAACCCACCCGTAAACAGATGGAATGCTCAAAGGTTTTGCTGAAATTTCTACGGTTTGTGAATTATCTGCCGCTGTCGTCATGACGATATTGGCATCTTTCATTCGTCCATGCAGCCATCCTTGTACAGGCTGACTTAAACGAACTTTGAGAACTGCGGTCTTCTCTAAATCAAATGGCAAGCGATAACCACATGCTCCTTCTTCAGCAATCTGGCATCCCTTTTCCACAAATACTGTGTTCCATCCCTGGGAATAGCCAGCGCCGCGCTTGGTTACATTTGCAATTGGAGCTTGGTAATCGGCGCCCTTAATTTCCTTCACTGGCTGTATTGCAGCCATAAAGGAATCAAACATTGTTTTTGTTGCATTTCTTCGGGTGTCTAGGTATCCGTTTACTCCAACGCTTAGTGCATAAGTTTCCACTACGCCTTTGCTGTTGGTAAGTGTCCAAGTATTTGGACCATATCCGGTGGGAAGATGTTTTGAAGCATCGCCTTGAAATACTGGACGTGGAACCCAGTTACGTTGGAATGCTGCAGGATTAACAGAACCATCTTCATTCTTGATGCTAAATGAATCAATACAGTTAGTGTCAGAGTCACTCGAGCACTTCGTAAAAATTGAAGTGAATGTAAATCCATTTAGCTCCGGGAATGAGCATTCCTTGGCTTCTAGTGAATCGCAAAGCGACATTTTTTCTATTGAATCAGATAGCCTAGCTCCCCCAACTGCATATAGAGCACTTGGCTGTGAGTAAGAGATTGAGTTATCTGAGTTGTAACCCATCCAGCCTGCCTCTTGCTTAACGGATGGATAGAAGTTTTCTTCAGGGACATCGCCAATTGCTAGAGGCGATAAAGATAAGGAGAGGCCTAAAACCAAAATTGTGGATAGAAGCTTCTTCATTTCTTCTTATAGCCCTTCGGACATGTCGGATTGACTGCGGTTACCTTCTTTGAAGTTTTGCCCTTAATACAAGTAATTGAAGTTTTCTTGGCGGCTATAGGTTTAACGGTTGCAACTGGTGAAGGAGTAGGTTTTGGCGCCGCCTCTTGGGTCAACTTCACTCGAACCGTTGGTGAAGAGAATGTGAAGTTGTAGGCGGCAAGGTTGAGGAAGCCATCTTTTTCGCGAACCAAAGTAGTGGCGACGTTAGGTTCTCCTGTTTCAGAGATGATCGAAATAGTCGCCCCAATCGGCGCTTGAGAGAATCCGTAGAGACATCTTGCAACTGCGGAACTCATAACTAGGTCATAAGTGCCTTTGAATACTTCACTGGTTGAAGTTAGATGTGGAGCAGCAACCTTGTAATCGAGAACGCCTTCGCTCTTATCAAAGCTAGGTGGACCATCTAGATACTGGGCTGCATTTGTAGATACGACGCCCGCAAAGCCATTCGCTTTAGCAAAGCAGGGGTTTTGGTTGTTATCACCGAAAGAGATCATTGTCTTCAACATCCATGCAGTCGGCATGCCTTGGGCTTTATCGCCAATTACTGGTAGCCAATTTACAAATTCCTTCATTGTGTTTGCGTCGTTAAAAGTATTTCCGTCACGACGTAGCGCGATTTCAGAGAGCGGCTGTTCTTTCGTTCCAAAAGTGGTGCTTCCATAATTAGGCATATT
>JAIYCF010000014.1 GCA_027488165.1 Streptomycetaceae bacterium | reverse complement strand
GCTGGAACATGAGATCGCGCAAGAACTTGCGATCTTGGCCGAGATTGAAAGTCGCGGTGGCGCAACTGTTTACCGTTTTAGCGAAGCAACAATTCGCCGTGGGTTAGATCATGGCCGCAGTGGCGATGAGATAAAAGCATTTCTCAAGAAGACTTCTAAGACTCCAATGCCACAACCACTAGAATATTTAATTGCAGATGTTGCAAAGAAGCACGGCAAGTTGCGCGTTGGAAATACCTCGGCCTTTATCAGATGCGAAGATGCTTCACTAATTGCACAGATCATGAGCGATAAGCGTTTAGAACTTTTATCGCTGCGCCAAATAGCACCAGAAGTTTTAATCTGCCAACACGATGCTGGAGATGCCATGAATATTCTGCGCAGCTTTGGTTATCTGCCAGCCGGCGAAGATTCGCAAGGCGCTTTGTTAAGCGGTCCGCGTATTCAACGCGCGAAAACAAAAGCACGTCCGCCACGAATTATCGGTGAGTACGAGCGACCAGATGAGATTCAACTAGAAGGTGCACTGCGCGCACTTCGCACAGGAGAAAAATCTAGCCATCGCCAAAGCACGATGCGCAATATTGCATTCAACGCTCTAGGTTCACTACCGCGCACAACTGCCAACGAAACTTTAGATATTTTGACCGATTATCTGCAGAACCAACCAGCCACATCTCTTTCAATTGGTTATGCCGATAACAACGGTCTGGTCTCGCATCGCATCATCGATCCGCTAAAACTCTCTGCTGGCTCACTTCTTGCCCGCGATCACGCAACTGGCGAAGTTCAAAGCTTCCGAATTGCTCGTATTACAGGTGTGGCAGCGATATGACGAGCGCCAATAGCGACCAATACGGCAGACTTGACCCTATGTTGGCAGCGATAGAAGCGTTGGTTCGTTGTGAATCACCGAGCGAAGATATTGAAGCCTGCCGCAACGTAGTTCGTTTAGCGAGCGATATTTCAACGCGCGTACTTGGAGTGCCTGCCCAAATAAAAGAGATTGAAGGCCGCCCTGTTTTCTGGTGGGGATCAGATGCTCCAGAAATTTTAATTTTGGCTCATCTCGATACCGTTTGGCCACATGGTTCTTACTCACCGCTCTGGGAAGTAAATGGCGATGTAGTTCGCGGACCTGGCGTATTCGATATGAAAGCCGGATTCGTTCAAGCGCTTTATGCACTTAAGGGAATCTCTGAAGCAGGCGATCGCGTTGCACTTATTGCAACTACCGATGAAGAGACCGGAAGTTTTGCTTCTCGTAAATTAATTATGGATTTATCTGCCAAAGCAAAAGCGGTATTGGTTCTCGAAGCATCGCTTAATGGAAAAGTTAAGACCGGGCGTAAAGGCACTGCGATGTACAAGGTCAGCGCGCACGGCCTTGCTGCACATGCCGGACTTGAACCAGAAAAGGGCGTCAACGCAACGGTTGAGATCGCACATTTAATTTTGAAATTGTCTGCACTTGAAGATTCTGCCCACGGAACAACCGTTGTTCCGACGCTCTTGAGCTCTGGCAATAGCGCAAACACCGTTCCTGATTTAGCAGTTCTAGAAATTGATGCCCGTTCATTTTCCCAGGCAGAGCTAGAACGAGTTGATCAAGCGATTAAATCTTTATCTGCAACTACTAATGGTGCGCGGATTGAGGTTACGGGTGGGCTTAATCGTCCGCCGCTACAACCATCATCGACTAAAGAACTTTATGAGCGCGTAGAACGCGTTGCAAAAGAAATTGGCATGGCTCCCCTAGGTTGTGCCGAAGTCGGTGGAGCAAGCGATGGCAACTTTGCTGCAGCTGCTGGCGCACAAGTACTAGATGGACTCGGCGCAGTTGGCGGCGGTGCACATGCGCCTAATGAATGGTTAAGTCTGAAATCGATCGAAGAACGAAGTGCGCTTCTGCATGCTCTAATAAAGGATCTCTTGAAATGAGCGAAGGCCCGCTAATTGTTCAGAGCGATAAGACGCTCCTGCTAGATATTGATCATCCGATGTCGACAGAATGTCGACGCGCGATTGCACCCTTTGCCGAACTAGAACGTTCGCCAGAGCATATCCATACCTACCGCTTAACAAACCTTGGTCTCTGGAACGCGCGCGCTGCTGGGCATGATGCTGAGCTAGTTATCGATACTTTAATTAAATATTCGCGCTATGCGGTGCCACATTCACTTCTTGTCGATGTGGCAGAAACAATGTCACGTTACGGACGTTTGCGTCTAGAGGCCGATCCAGTCCATGGCTTGATTCTTGTGACCACAGATGTCGGTGTACTTGAAGAAGTTATCCGCGCCAAAAAGATCGCACCTTTGCTCGGTGTACGAATTGATCCAGAAACTATTGCGGTTCATCCCAGCCAACGAGGTGCGATCAAGCAATCACTTCTGCGTTTAGGTTGGCCAGCTGAGGATTTCGCAGGTTATGTTGATGGCCAAGCGCATGAGATCGCGCTAAGGCAGAGCGATTGGAAGATTCGCCCTTATCAAGAGTTAGCCGCAGAAGGCTTCTGGCACGGTGGTTCTGGTGT
>JAIYCF010000099.1 GCA_027488165.1 Streptomycetaceae bacterium | reverse complement strand
GCCTGGATTAAGCCGAACTTTCCAACGCGGTTAGGGCCAAGACGCATCTGCATGCGAGCAACGATGCGACGTTCGCCCCATACAGACATGATCGTCAAGACAACACAAACCGCAAAGACAATAACTGCCTTAAGAGTGATGATCCAACCTGGATCATCTAGCAACAACTGAGCGTTATTCATGCCTTCACCACCGATACGACATCGCCGTGCACAGCATTTAACGAAATCAAAGTTTGTGTACCGAATGAATTACGTGGCACCCATACTGCATCATCGTGAATATCTTCAACTAGTGCAGGAAGCGAAATCGATCCGTGTGAGTTAGAGACTCGCAAGATATCGCCATCTTTAACGCCCATTGTTTCAGCGCGCTTTGGAGAGATAACTGCAACAGATTTACGAGCAGTACCTGCCAAGTTTGCCTCGCCCTTTTGCAAAGTACCAAGATCTAACAAGCGACGCCATGAAGTAAGTAGCGCTTCATTTCCAGAAACTTTATTTGCACCAGGAGCAGAAACAGCAGCGAAGTTAGCGCGTGCACCATCCCACTTACCGAGCGATGAAATTTCGCGCGCTGCCTGGGTAACTGTGCCGAGCATGATTGATTCGCCCATTTCATCAGCGATTGCTGACAAGATGCGAAGATCAGAACGATTTAGTGAATCGGCAACTGCTGCATCGAAAGCACGTGCGCGGCCTTCCCAGTTAAGGAATGAGCCAGACTTTTCAGTAACTGCAGCAACTGGCAGAACTACATCAGCGACATTGGTAACTGCAGAGTGTGCAATTTCTAGCGAGATAACAAATGACTTGGAAAGTGCGGCAAGTGCAGCTGCGCTATTTGGCATATCTTGTGGATCTACGCCACCAACAACAACTGCATCAAGTGAGCCGTTGTTTAGGCTTTCAATAATTTCAGAAGTTGTGCGGCCAACGTTTGCCGGAATTGTTGGAACTCCCCAAACAGTTGCGATATCTACGCGTGCTGCAGCATCGGCAACTGGACGACCACCAGGAAGAAGTGTGCCGATTGCGCCAGCTTCAAGTGCGCCACGTTCGCCTGCGCGACGTGGAATCCAAGCCAGCTTTGCGCCGGACTTTTCAGCAAGTGCTGCGGCTGCAGATAGCAGACCAGATGTTTCAGCGGCGCGTTCGCCGACCAAGATAACTGACTTACCGGTTAGAGAGAGTGCAGAAACTGCAGCGCTTTCCGCACCTGGTGCGACCTTAATAAATTCAGCCTTTAACTTTTCAACGCCGATCGAAAGCTTGGTTGCAACTGCGCTCACCTTTAGCGCGCGCTTGCGAACCTGCTTGTTGATGCGAAGGAAAACAATTGGTGATTCTTCTTCAGGCTCGAAACCAACTAGAACAACATGATCTGCAATATCGATATCGCGGTAGGTAGTTGCTGATCCAACAACCTTCGCACCTAGGAAATCGCGTTCTTCATCTGATGAAACGCGTGCGCGGAAATCAATATCGTTTGTACCAAGAGCAATACGGGCAAACTTGCTGTAACCGTAAGCATCTTCTGCAGTTGCACGTCCACCAACTAGAACCGCAGCGCGCTTGCCTTTAAGACCTGCTGCAGCTGCCGCAATTGCTTCTGGCCATGATGCAGGAGCAAGAACTCCGTCAGCGCCACGAACCATTGGAGTTGTTAGACGATCAACTTCAGTTACGTACTTGAATGCCCAGCGACCTTTATCGCAGTTCCATTCTTCGTTAACTGCGGCATCATCACCGGCAAGGCGACGTAGCGTCTTTCCGCGACGAACATCGGTGCGCATATCGCAACCTGATGCACAGTGTTCGCACGCAGATGGTGTTGAAACTAGATCGAATGGACGGGCGCGGAATCGGTAAGCAGCACCAGTAAGTGCGCCGACCGGACAGATCTGCACAGTGTTACCTGAGAAGTAAGACTCAAACGGTTGGTTCTCGTAGATACCAACTTGCTGCAACGCACCGCGCTCGTTAAGAGTAATAAATGGATCGCCTGCGATTTGATCTGAGAAACGCGTACAACGTGCACAGAGAACACAACGTTCGCGATCGAGAAGAACCTGTGAAGAAATCGCAACTGGCTTCTCAAATGTGCGCTTTACGCCTTCGAAACGAGTCTCGCCATTTCCGGTGCTCATCGCTTGGTTCTGCAAAGGACATTCACCACCCTTGTCGCAAACTGGGCAATCAAGTGGGTGGTTAACAAGAAGAAGTTCCATAACACCACGCTGTGCTTTTTCAGCAACTGCAGATGTCAATTGAGTTTTAACGATCATATTTGGCTCTACTGGAATCGTGCAGGAAGCCTGTGGCTTTGGAAATGCGCGACCATTAATTTCGATATCAACTAAACATTGACGACATGCACCAACTGGATCAAGAAGTGGGTGATCGCAGAAACGCGGGATTTGAATTCCTAGTTTTTCAGCGGCGCGAATAACGAGAGTTCCCTTTGGAACGCTAACTTCAAAACCATCGATTACGACGGTGATGAGTTCTACTGCTTGCGCAGTTGTGTTCTCTTGAGTTGTTGTCATTATGCGTTAGCTCCAGAGAAGAGAGTTGATTTAACTGGATCGAATGGGCATCCACCATTTGTTAAGTGGGCGATGTATTCGTCACGGAAGTATTTAATTGAAGATGTGATTGGGCTAGTTGCACCATCTCCAAGTGCGCAGAATGAACGACCCATGATGTTGTCGCAGAGATCGAGCAACTTAGCTAGATCTGCTTCAGTACCAACGCCGTTTTCTAGATCGCGCAGAATTTGAACTAGCCACCAAGTGCCTTCGCGACATGGTGTGCACTTGCCGCATGATTCGTGCTTGTAGAACTCGGTCCAACGCAATACTGCGCGAACAACGCAAGTTGTTTCATCAAAGATCTGTAGCGCTTTAGTGCCGAGCATTGAGCCCGCAGCAGAAACGCCTTCGTAATCAAGTGGCACATCTAGATGCTCATCGGTAAACAATGGAGTTGAAGATCCACCAGGTGTCCAGAACTTCAACTTATGTCCGGTGCGAACGCCGCCAGCAAGATCAAGAATCTCGCGCAAAGTAATTCCGAGAGGTGCTTCAAACTGACCTGGGTTATTAACGTGGCCAGATAGCGAATAAAGCGTGGTTCCCTTTGATTTTTCAGTACCCATTGCTTGGTACCACTCAGCGCCGTTAGCAACGATTGCAGGAACTGATGAGATTGATTCGACGTTATTTACAACTGTTGGACGTGCATATAAACCTGCGATCGCAGGAAATGGTGGACGCAGACGTGGTTGGCCACGGAAACCTTCAAGTGAATCAAGCAACGCTGTTTCTTCACCGCAGATATATGCGCCCGCACCTACGTGCAAAACAACATCAATTCCTTTACCAAGGTGGCCAGCTTTGTAAGCATCTTCAATCGCTTGATTTAAGCGACGCACAACATGTGTTACTTCACCGCGAATATAAATAAATGCATGCTTTGCGCGAATTGCGTGGCAAGCGATGATGCAACCTTCGATTAAAACGTGTGGGTTAGCCATGAGCAAAGGCGTATCTTTACAAGTTCCTGGCTCTGACTCATCTGCGTTTACAACCAAGTAGTGATCTTTGTTATCGCCTTGCGGGATAAATCCCCATTTCATACCTGTTGGGAAACCTGCACCGCCACGACCGCGTAATCCAGAATCCTTTACAAGTTGAATAACTGCATCTG
>JAIYCF010000142.1 GCA_027488165.1 Streptomycetaceae bacterium | reverse complement strand
TTCTTAAATCGTAAAGGTTACGAAGCTCCTGGCTTTACTGGAAACTTCGGTTGCGTTCTGCATCATTTAGCGCAGAAAGAAAATCGCCACTTTGTTGATACCAAGCCAGATGTTTGCTGGCAGTTGCCATTGCGTCGCAGTTTTGAAACTCGTGAAGTTGGCGAGCGCGAATATTCGGTCACAGTAATCGGTGAATACGAAAGACTTGCCTGGGGCGATGGTGGAGATGATTTCGATTGGTACTGCACCAGCAATACCGATGCGCATGTTGGTAGCGAACCGGTTTACATTTCTAATCGCACCGAACTTCAGGCGCTAATGGGTGAGGCTGCATATGCAGTTCTCGCCGAACACTGCGATAAGCGCGTTCAGGGAATTAACGATGCCAAAGCGCGCTCACTTCCGCTCTTTGTAATCCAACACCCAGCATCTATCGCCGCTGGGAAGTAGTCAGCCCCACCCTCTAGAGTTTGGTCATGGCCAAGGTAGAGAAGGATCCATTCCGCTGTTCTGAATGCGGTTGGGGCTCCCAAAAATGGGTTGGTCGCTGCGGCGAATGTCAGGCTTGGGGCAGCGTTGAAGAACTTGCCGCACCCAAGAAACTTTCATTAGTTGCCGGCAAAGTTACACATGCTGCAACACCGATCGGCGATGTCGATCTTTCATCTGCACGCGCACGTGCCACCGGAGTCTCTGAACTAGATCGCGTACTTGGTGGTGGGCTAGTTCCAGGTGCTGCAATCTTGCTCGCCGGCGAACCCGGCGTTGGTAAATCAACACTTCTACTTTCGGTTGCTTCACAAACAGCCGCCAAGGGAATTCCCGCGCTCTATATCAGCGGTGAAGAATCTGCTTCCCAAGTTCGTTTACGTGCCGAACGCATTAACGCAGTTGATCCCAAATTATTTTTAGCATCTGAAACCGATCTCGGTGCGGTTATCGCACATATTGATTCGGTAAAGCCCGAGCTACTAATTATCGATAGCGTGCAGACTATTGGTTCTGCGGCGGCAGATGGTTCACCTGGTGGAGTAACTCAGGTGCGTGAAGTTGCTGGTGCACTTATTCGCATCTGTAAAGATCGCGATATAACTTTGCTCTTAGTCGGACACGTAACTAAAGATGGTTCTATTGCTGGTCCGCGTCTGCTCGAGCATATCGTGGATGTTGTTCTGCAATTTGAAGGCGAACGTCATTCGCGTCTGCGTTTAATCCGCGCCATTAAAAATCGTTTCGGCGCATCCGATGAAGTCGGTTGCTTCGATCTAAGTGATACCGGTATTGAAAGCGTTCTAGATCCGACAGGTTTATTTACATCTCGTCATGCCGAGCCAGTTCCGGGTACTTGCGTAACAGTTACTCTCGAAGGCCGTCGTCCATTACTTGCTGAAATCCAAGCGTTAGTAAGCCAAGGGCGCGAAAACGATTTCGGAAATTCACGTCGCGTTACTAGCGGACTTGATTCTGCACGCACAGCAATGACCTTGGCAGTTCTCGAACTTCGCGCTGCTGTGCGCGTTGGTGGCCGCGATGTTTACGCCGCAACTGTTGGCGGAATGAAGATGTCTGAACCCGCTGCCGACCTCGCTCTCGCACTTGCAGTTGCATCTGCTGCAAAAGCTTTAGCTCTTCCCGCAGATTTAGTTGCCATCGGTGAAGTCGGTCTTGCTGGAGAAATTCGTAAAGTTAGCGGGGCATCCCGTCGCTTAGCTGAGGCGCATCGCCTCGGCTTTAAACGAGCACTTGTTCCCGCAGGCAGTGATGTAAAGATCGATGGCATGGAGATCGTTGAAGTATCTCGCCTTGATCAAGCGCTACAGCGCGTAAAAATTACTGGCGATTAATCGTTCTTGAATAAAGGGCGATAAAGTTGGGCGTATGAGCCACCTAGTAGCGCTAGCCGCAGCACTTGGCCCAGATGCAACTCTAATCTCCGATCCCGATATCACCTCTTCATATTCGCGTGACCATGCACCATTTGCTGAAAGCGCTGCACCATTTGCTGTACTGCTTGCTAAAAATGTAACTGAAATTTCCAAGGCGCTAGCTTTTGCCAACGAAAACAAGATTCCAGTTGTTACGCGCGGTGCCGGTAGCGGCTTATCAGGTGGCGCTAATTCTGATGCGCAGAGTTTGGTGATCTCGCTTGAGAAGATGAACCAAATTCTTGAGATCGATCCAGCAAATCAAATCGCTCGCGTGCAAGCTGGCGTTATAAATATTGATCTAGATAACGCAGCGAAAGAGCACGGACTGGCATATCTACCAGATCCCGCAAGCCGCGAATGGTCAACCCTTGGTGGAAATGCTGCAACAAATGCGGGTGGTATGTGCTGCGTTAAATACGGAGTTACTTCTGCACACGTGCGCGCGCTACAAGTTGTCTTAGCAACTGGTGAAATCATTGAACTTGGTAGCGCTACAAAGAAATCTGTTACTACTTATGACTTAGCCCATCTCTTTATCGGTTCTGAAGGCACTTTAGGAATCATTACCGAGTTAACCCTTAACTTAGAAATTCGTCCTGCTCCCCCAGCAACTCTTATCGCGACTTTTCCTAGCGTTACCAAGGCTGCTGCAGCAGCAGCCGCACTCCTCAAATATCGCCCATCAATGCTAGAGATCGTTGATCAGACAACTTTGAAGGCAGTTGAAGCTTGGCACCCACTTGGCTTTGAAGTAGCCGGCAGCGTTTTGTTAATGCAACTTGATGAAAACCATTCGCTCTGTGAAGCAGCGCTAGAAACTTGTAAAGGGTTCGATCTAATCGATGGTGTTTACTCAGATGATCCTGCAGA
>JAIYCF010000088.1 GCA_027488165.1 Streptomycetaceae bacterium | reverse complement strand
TCGCCATCTTTTGAGTTAAGTAGCGCTGGATAGAGCGCTAACTTTGCGATGTAGCCTGCACCAATAAATCCCCAGCGTACTTTTTCCATAGCGGTGACAATACTTGCTAATTTGGCTTTCGCCAATCAGTAATAGGATATGGCTCATGAAGATTCAGAAGTGGACCGCTAAAGATTGCAAGAAACAGATAGTTATTCCAAGCGAATTGGATCATAAATATTCGCGTGGAACCCTTGGAGCCATAACAGGATCGGCCCAGTATCCAGGTGCTGCGGTGCTGACAACCAAGGCAGCGGTTGCCACTGGCTTAGGAGTATTGCGTTTTCATAGCTCTTCCGGGCTTGCCCACCTAGTACTTCATGCGGCGCCAGAAGTAATTGTTCAGCCTGGAAAGGTGGATGCCTGGCTAGTTGGATCAGGTATCAGTGAGAAGAAATTTAGTGACTACACAACTTGGCTACGCCATCGTTGGTTCACCTTGATGAAAGCACAGAGCGTGCCAACCGTTCTAGATGCGGGCGCGCTCGATTGGGCGGGCAAGTTATCTCAACCCACTTTGATAACTCCCCACGTCGGCGAACTCGCAAAACTGCTCATGAAGCGCGGAATCAAGGTCTCTTCCGAGGCTATAGAAGCAGATCCAAAGAAGTGGGCGGTAGCCGCCGCAAAAGAATTGAAAGTAACGGTATTGCTAAAGGGTTCCGTCACCTATGTTGCAAACAACGAAATCTTAATTGAGCTACCTAAAGCAACTCCATGGTTAGCAACTGCAGGAAGTGGTGATGTATTAGCGGGAATAATTGGCGCAATTGTTGCCACAAATTACATCGAGATTTTAAATGATCAAAACAACTTAGCTCGCGTAGCGGCTACTGGTGCATTTATACATAACTCCGCAGCATTATTAGCATCTAAGGATAGCCCCATTTCTGCCACATCAATCATTGATTTTCTTCCTGAAGCGTTGCGCAAAATATTAAAGTAGGGCTAGCCCCAGATTTTTTTTAATTTAATCTTTGAGATCACCCGCGTATCACCCATGCACTACCTTGAGACGTGGCTAATTCTCCGACAGTTCTTGTAGCAAGCGACGATGCTTTTGAGTTAGCAACTCTTAGTGCAGCACTACGTCTGCAATCTATAAATGTCGTAGCAGAAGCAAGCACTGATGAGATCGCAGAAAACTTATATAAATTTCTCTCTCCTCAAGTTGTTTTAATTGATCTCCAATTCGCCGGTGCTGAAGCGTTAAAATTGGTAAACAAGTTTAGAAAAGTTAACTCTTCACTCGGCGTCGTTCTAATGACCGCTTGCCCTGATTTAAGGCTGCTTGGGCTATTGGAAAAGCAGATTCCGCAAGGCTCGCAAATTATTCTGAAAAAGTCGATTGCTGATCTCTCTGTTGTTAGCCATGCCATTGTGCGGTCAATTGCCGCTGTCGATGCCAAAGAGAAAATGTCTTGGGTAGATAGCCATGGCTCTCTTCATGAAAACTCTTTCGCTTCGATTCTCAATGAATTCACAGATATTCAGATTGAAACATTCCGCTTGCTGGCTAAGGGGCTAAGTAACTCAGAGATCGCAAAGGTGCGTTTTGTCAGCGAAAAATCGGTAGAACAGATAGTTGCCCGAATCGCACAACATCTGAAGGTCCTCCCAGATAGGACACAGAATTTGCGCGTTGTTTTAACTGGTGAGTACTTCAAATGGATCGGCGCACCGCGCCACTAGCTCTTACTTATTTAGCGTAACCACTAAAGTTTGTGCCATGTCCGCTTCCCTTGCTTTGGCTGAACTTCGGGCCCAGTGGAACGATGTTTTAGATCATCTCGAGTCTCATGATCGCATCGCCTGGATCGCATATTTCGATGCCCGCCTTGCTGAATTTGATGGGACTACTTTGAAATTAGATTTCTCTGACGCCCGCAAATTCTCTGGCGGACATGAATACTCTCCCGCGCGCATAAAGCTGGAGAACTCGCTTAAAGCTTCAATTCAGGCGGTTCTGGAGATCACAATCGAAATTGAAGAATTAAAATGAAAAAAATTATCTCAGTTTTAGTCATGAGCCTTGCGCTCTTCTCAATTCAAACTGTTTCAACTAACGCTGCAACTTCTAAGTTGAGCCTCACTGTGCTACAAACTCCAGGTGGAGAAGAACCGGTTGTGACGCTTTATGGAAATCTGAAGCCTGCCAAATCTTCGGTAAAGGTAGAGATCCAGATCCAGCTAAACGGTAAATGGCAAGATACAAGATTTTCGACAAGAACCGCTCGAGTCGGCACTTGGAAAGTTGTAGCTGTTGCGACAGCGCTCAATGCTCAAGTTAAATACCGTGCAAAGGTGCGGCTTGGTTCAAAGACTGTCTACTCAAATATTCGCGAAATAACAGTTCGCTCAGTTCCTGAAATTTCGAATGCAGCGTCAACTGTAATGATTGATCAACTCGGTCCTGGTGGTCGGATTCACGGCACCGATGTGAGTCGTTGGCAACATCCGAATGGCGCACCTATTGACTTCGTTAAGAAGTACAGCGCTGGTATGCGCTTTGTAATGATTAAAGCATCAGATACCCGTGATGAAGCAGATGCGCTGGCGCTGAAATATGTGATTATTGATCGGCCTGCTGCGCAAGCAGCCGGACTGTATACGGGCTTTTATCATTACGCGGTTTTGCCCGATGTAAAGACAGATGCCGAAGTTATTTCTGATGCGCAAACTCAAGCTCAGAAGGTTCTATGGAGACTTCAAGCACTCGGCGGCTACAACGATCGCGACCTTCCTTACGCTCTTGATTTAGAGAATAACTGCGTTCGTCTCTCTGGAAAGACTTGTGCCAGATATCTACCAAAGGCGCAGATAACGCTCTGGGCGAAAACTTTCTTAAAGGTATTGCGTGAGAAAACCGATCGCCTACCAATTTTGTATTCATACCCAAGCTTCCTCGAAGGTGCGATGGTTCGCGATGATGAACTACGCCAATACCCGCTTTGGTTAGCTCAATATGGAATTGATCCAGCAGATCCACTGGGGCAACCTGGTCTTAAAGAAGGAGGTTGTTACGTTCACTCGTGGACGGCGGCAAACTGCTCATCGCAATGGATCATTTGGCAATACTCATCCTGCGGAATTGCTCCTAAATATGGAGTTCCTGGAACGCGACTTGATTTAAATGTTTTCCGTGGAGAGCCAAGTGCTTTCTTAGATTTAGTTAAGGGCAGTTGGTTTCCTGAAGTTGTCGATCAAATGCCAAAGAATGAAACAAGTACTTTGGTCTATAAGAACGTGAAGTTCTCAACCAGTGATAAACCGGTGATGTTAGAAGTAGATGTAACGCGCCCCGATGGAAAACCTGTCGTAACAGGAACGGTCCGCTTCTACGTTAACTCAAGTACTCCGATTGACCCTAAGCCAACTCAAACTGTTGTGAGATCAACTAGTGGCTCTTGGAAGTTAACAATTAAAGGTATTCCAGCTGGTACTTGGAATGGACGAATCGGATTCTTGGATGCCACAGGTACTCATGCTGAAAGTCGATCACCGATCACTCTCTCGATTCTGCCAGGAGATCCAAATCTGGCAACGCCGACTCCAAAGCCAACAGTTTCACCAACAAAGAAGCCAGCAACTGATGGTTGTAGGAATCAGATAAAGAATTAGTCATTGCTCTTGCAATAGATTCTTGTACGCTAAAGGACATGTCCTACATAGCAAGTCTGGATCAAGGAACTAGCAGTACGCGTTGCATGATCTTTGATAAATCAGGCGCTGTAGTTGCAATCTCTCAGAAAGAACATCGACAATTCACTCCCCAATCAGGATGGGTTGAGCATGATGCAGACGAGATATGGCAGAACGCGCAAGCGGTTATCAGAGAAGCGATCTCAAAAGCGGGAATTCGCGCTGACGAGATAAAAGCTTTAGGTATTACCAATCAACGTGAAACAACCGTTGCCTGGGATGCGCAAACTGGTAAAGCGCTTCATCCCGCCATTGTTTGGCAAGATACTCGCACCGCAGATTTCTTAAATGGGCTCAGCCAAGTACAGAAAGATCTCTTGGTTAGTCGTACTGGCCTAGCGATTGCACCTTACTTCTCAGCGAGCAAAATTCATTGGCTAATAAATTACACTGCGCCAGTTAAACAGGCGCTAGCAGCGGGAAATCTGCGGATTGGCACAATCGATTCTTGGCTTACCTGGAATCTTTCAGGCGGCCTACATATAACTGATGTCACTAATGCTTCAAGAACTATGTTGATGAACTTAGAGACTTTAGCTTGGGATCTAGAACTTTTGGAAATCTTTGATATTCCGTTAGCAGTTCTCCCTGAGATTAAATCCTCTTCAGAAGTTTATGGTGAGACATCAGCAGATGGGCCATTCGGTGCTCGAATTCCTATCGCCGGAATTCTTGGTGATCAACATGCAGCAATGGTCGGGCAAGCGTGTTTTGAAAAGGGAAGTTCTAAGACAACCTATGGCACTGGCAACTTCGCACTCTTAAACACCGGTACTGAAATTGTTCGCTCTAAGCACGGCCTCTTAACAACAGTCTGCTTTAAGTTTGGTGACCAACCTGCACAATATGCCCTAGAAGGTTCGGTTGCGGTAACCGGTTCAGCTATTCAATGGTTACGGGATCAACTTGAAATAATCTCATCAGCATCTGAAATTGAAGGTCTTGCGCTACAGGTTAAAGATGCTGGTGGCATTTACTTCGTTCCCGCCTTCTCTGGTTTATTTGCTCCTTATTGGCGCAGCGACGCAAGAGGCGTAATTGTTGGGCTAACTCGCGCTACGACTAAAGCCCATCTAGCGCGCGCTGCTTTGGATGCGATCTGCTATCAAACTATGGAGATCATGGATGCCATGGTTGCAGATAGTGGAATAGCAATGACCGAGATGAAAGTTGATGGCGGCATCACTGCTAACCAACTATGTATGCAGTTGCAAGCAGATGTAATGGGCATCGACATTGTTAAACCGTTAATCAGCGAGACGACAGCGCTAGGTGCGGCATATGCAGCCGGATTAGCGATTGGTTTCTGGCAATCAACTGATGAAGTTAAAGCGCAGTGGCGGCAAGATCGGAGATGGCACCCAGAAAGTGATGAGAAAACCCGAACCATCGGTGCAGCGCGATGGAAGCAAGCGGTGGAGCGGACCTTTAACTGGGTTGATTAACGCTAAATAACACCCGTTAAGGATTAGAGTTAACCCATTATGAGCGAGCAGAAAAAGCTAAGCGCTGGAGTCATTCGCAATAACTTAGCGATGGCCGATGGACGCACCATTCGGTATTACGACTCGCAAGGACAATCTCGCACAGCACAAGATCAACGCCCTAAAGAAGAGCAGCCAGGTATCGGCGAATTAAGACTTGATCCACTTCTCAACGAATGGGTTGTAATGGCGGCGCATCGACAAGGGCGAATCTTCTTGCCACCAAAAGAGTTATGTCCTTTGTGTCCAACTAAAGGTGAACTACTGACAGAAGTACCAGATACAAATTACGAGGTAGTTGTCTTTGATAATCGCTCTCCTTCACTTCGTAAACCAGAAGGCGATTGGGCAGCACCCGATATGGTCGGCCCCGAAACCGATGCTGGCACCGCTGCTGGAAAATGCGAAGTAATCTGCTTTACCGATAACCATGGCGGATCATTTAAAGATTTAACTCCGCAACGGGTGCGCGTTCTACTTGAAGCATGGATCGACCGGGTGCGCGAGCTTTCGCAAGAGCCATATATCCATCACATCGCACCATTTGAAAATCGCGGTGAAGAAGTTGGTGTAACTCTTTCTCATCCGCACGGTCAGATTTATGCCTACTCTTATCTACCTTCGCGAGTTCAGAAGATGCTGGCAGTTGCCCGTAAATATATGGATGAAACTGGCAAAGTCTTATTTGATGACGTCGTTGCGCGCGAGTTAAAAGATCAAGTGCGTATTGTCGCAAAGAATGCTCATTGGGTCGCCTTCGTTCCTTATGCAGCTCGCTACCCATTTGAGATTCATGTCGCACCACTCAAGCCGGTTGCAGATTTGGCAGAACT
>JAIYCF010000129.1 GCA_027488165.1 Streptomycetaceae bacterium | reverse complement strand
GAGTTCGGCAACCTTCGCCTTTTTATCTGGGTTGATTACATATAAAGGTGCGAAATCATTTTCGATATCGACGCCCTCTTTAGACCAAGCGAGCTTCTTTACTTCCTTAGGAATATCGGCAGCGCGCTGCGGCAGATCGCGGATATGACCGACGCTAGCCTCGACGATGAAACCATCGCCGAGGTAGTCGCCAATCTTGCGCGCCTTCGCTGGTGATTCAACGATCACCAGCTTTTTGAACTCTCCTAGTTGCTTCTTGTCTGGCATCTATTCCTAATTCAGTCCTAAGAGTGGGGAAGTTATTTTCTTAGTACTCGATAGAAGTTGCTTGGCGACGGCTGCGGATTAACGCACCGACGATCAGCAGAACTGCAACGAGTGCGATGATCAATGATGTGCTCTGCTGTGTTGGAAGTGCAAAGCCAACGATTGCAGGAGTAATCAAGAGCGCAACCAAGTTCATAACCTTGATAAGTGGGTTAATTGCTGGGCCTGCAGTGTCCTTAAATGGATCTCCCACAGTGTCACCAACGATGGTTGCAGCGTGAGCATCTGAGCCCTTGCCGCCGTAATTTCCATCTTCAACCATCTTCTTTGCGTTATCCCAAGCACCGCCTGAGTTTGAAAGGAAGACAGCCATAAGCGTTCCGGTACCGATTGCGCCTGCAAGGTATGCACCTAGTGCGCCAACGCCAAGACCGAAGCCAACTGCGATTGGTGCCATAACTGCAAGAAGACCTGGTGTTGCAAGTTCACGGAGTGAATCGCGAGTACAGATATCAACAACGCGACCGTATTCAGGCTTTTCAGTTCCGTTCATGATTCCTGGACGAGTCTTGAACTGGTTACGAACTTCCATAACCACAGCACCTGCTGCGCGAGAAACCGCGTTGATTGCAAGGCCTGAGAAGAGGAATACAACTGCAGCACCGATGATTAGACCAACGAGGTTACGTGGATCTGCAACATCGAGAACACCTTGGTACTGAAGTGCAACATCTTTGCCTTCACCGACGGCCTTGGTTACTGCTTCCTTGATTGCATCGGTAAATGCACCGAACAAAGCGGTTGCCGCAAGTACTGCGGTAGCGATTGCAATTCCCTTTGTGATCGCCTTAGTTGTGTTACCAACTGCATCGAGTGAGGTAAGGATCTGTGCGCCTTCGCCCTTAACATCGCCTGACATTTCTGCGATGCCTTGTGCATTATCTGAGATTGGGCCAAAGGTATCCATCGCAACGATTACGCCAACAGTTGTTAGCAAACCAGTTCCGGCGATAGCGATTGCAAAGAGTGACAAGGTAATTGAACCGCCACCGAGCAAGAATGCGCCGAATACTGAAGCTGCAATTAGCAGACCTGAGTAGACCGCTGATTCGAAACCAACTGAGATGCCAGCCAAAAGCACTGTTGCCGCACCTGTCTGTGATGAAGCTGCGACATCGTTAACTGGACGCTTGCCAACTTCGGTAAAGAAGCCAGTAAGTACCTGAATTGCTGCAGCGAGCGCGATACCGATTAATACTGCACCAAAGGCAAGAACGCGTGGGTTGATATTGCCAGCATCTTCTAGAACCTTAGGTGAGAAGTTTGTTAGTTGATCAAACTTTGCAGGTAGGTAGGTAAATGTTGCAAGACCTGTAAGGCCTGCAGAGATAACTGCTGATAAGAAGAATGAGCGGTTAATTGCGCTCATCGCTGACTTATCTGATGAACGAAGCTTGGTTAGGAAGATACCGATAACTGCTGTGACGATACCGATTGCAGGAACGATCAGCGGATAGATCAAACCTTCGTTACCGAATGCGGCCTTACCCAAGATAAGGGCAGCAACAAGTGTTACCGCATATGACTCGAACAAGTCAGCGGCCATACCAGCGCAGTCACCGACGTTATCGCCGACGTTATCTGCAATTGTTGCTGGGTTACGTGGGTCATCTTCTGGAATACCTTTTTCAACTTTACCAACGAGGTCAGCTCCGACATCTGCTGCCTTGGTAAAGATTCCGCCGCCGACGCGCATAAACATTGCGAGCATCGCAGCGCCAAACCCGAAACCTTCAAGAACTGTTGGTGCGTTTTCGCGGAAGATAAGAACTGCGCCAGATGCACCGATTAATCCGAGACCAACTGTTGTCATACCAACAACGCCGCCGGTGCGGAATGCGATCTGAACTGCCTTCTCTGCTGACTTCTGACGAGCAGCTTCAGCAACGCGCACATTTGCACGAACTGCCAGCCACATACCGTTGTAACCAACGAGTGCAGAGAAACCTGCGCCCATAAGGAAGAAGAGTGAACGGCCGATACGGATTGAAGTTGTATCAGCAGGGAGTGCAAAGAGTAGGAAGAAAACAATTCCTACGAAATATGAAAGTGTGCGGAACTGGCGCGCGAGATATGCAGCGGCGCCTTCTTGAACTGCGGCGGCGATTTCGCGCATCTTCTCGGTGCCTTCAGAGGCAGCTAGAACTTGGGCGCGTAGAACCCAGGCGATCGCTAGAGCGAGAAGGGAAATCGCTAGGACCACGTAGGTGATATTTAGGTTTGCGCCGGTTACTTGCACATTGGATAGGGCGGCAGATGCTCGCATTGGTTCTCCTCCGTTGGAGATTCAGGGCGTCCTTTTCGAGGGTTTAGGACGCGCAGATGGGCGTGAGTCTACATATACATATCTATTACATAGCAAAACAGGGGGTCTGGATTGGCTTTAGCGGGCGGAGCGGATCCAGACGGTGGTCGCTGGAGGCAGGTCGCCGGCTT
>JAIYCF010000020.1 GCA_027488165.1 Streptomycetaceae bacterium | reverse complement strand
TTTAAGTCAGGCCGGGCCAATGCGATAACAATTCCTGGCAGCCCCGCCCCGGATCCGATATCGAATAGAGAGGCACTGGTTGGTAAGAGTTGGGTTATAGGCAGGCAGTTAAAGATGTGGCGATCCCAGATCCGCTCACCTTCACGAGGGCCGATTAAGCCCCGCTCGATACCTGCGGTGGTCAGAAAATCCGCGTAGGCGCGGATAGCGTCCTCTTGCCCCGGAAAGTATTGGGCAATTAGGGTCGAATGTGTCAACGTTGAATCCGTCAGGGTTTCACGTGAAACTTCTGAAGGATCTGACTCCGGCTGGAGATTTGTCATTAGATCCCTTTAGGCGGGATAGATGACGACGAAGCGATTTGGATCTTCGCCATCTGACTCTGATGACAAGCCCAGGGTCTGGATCGTGTCATGGATAATCTTGCGCTCAAAGGCGTTCATTGGGTCGAGTTTGATCGATGCCCCAGTGGTCTTTGCCTGCTCAGCCATCTTCTCAGCAAGGGCGGTTAGCTCCTTGCGGCGACCTGAGCGGAAACCGTCGATATCGAGCATTAGGCGGCTACGGTCACCGGTCGCTGTCTGTACAGCAAGGCGAGTTAGCTCCTGGATAGCATCAAGGACTTCACCTTCCTGGCCAACTAGGTGGCGAAGCTTGCCGCCGACGATGGCAAGGCTGGCGCGGTCGTTCTCAACATCGATATCAATATCTCCATCGAGGTCTGCAATATCTAGCAAGCCTTCGAGGTAATCCGCTGCGATATCGCCCTCTTCTTCAAGGCGGGCAATTGTTTTTGGGGCTTTTTTGGTAGGCGTACCAGTTTCTGCGGTCTCGTTTTCCAATACCTCGGTGGTCTCTTCGCTCATCTTCTCACTCCTTGTAGTTATGTAAAGTTATTTGGGGCTTTCGATAGTTTTTGTACTTAAATGTCCGTTTTACTTCTTCTTTTTCTTCTTTGGCTGCTTTCTCTGGCCTTTAACTTCGCCCGTTCCTTCAGCGCCGCCTTCAGGGTTTGTTCCGTCGAGGACTGTTCCTGTTGAGTTCTTTAAATCTTCTTTATTTTTCGCTGCCTTCTTCTTTTGAAGTTCTTCAAAGGCAGGTGATCCTGGTGTTGGGTTTCGCTTAATCACGTAGTACTGCTGTCCCCATGTCCAGAAGTTTGTTGTCGACCAGTAAATCAAAACTCCAACCGGAAAGTTAACGCCAGATACTGCGAAAATTACTGGGAACACATACAACATGATTTTCTGCTGCTGCAACATCATATTGTTGCTGGAATCCATCTTCGGCATTCCTTTAACCATCAACTGACGTTGGGTTGTAAAGGTTGTAGCTGACATGATGAAAATTAAAATTACTGTAACAATTTTTACAGTTGTATCTGGTGAGCCTAAGAATGTCTCTGAAATCTTCGCTCCGAAAAATGTTGCTTGCGCTGCGCTATCTAGATAGTCACCTTTAAGAAAACCGCGCGCGATTGGCGCTGGTACACCAGCATCTGTCTTTGCAGCGATTCCGTTTAGAACGGTAAAGAGTGCGAAGAAAATTGGTGCCTGCGCCAAGATTGGAAAACATGATGCAAGTGGGTTTGTCTTATGCTCTTTGTAGAGCTTCATCATCTCTTCTGATTGCTTCTGGCGATCATCTTTATATTTTGTTTGGATCGCCTTCATTTGTGGTTGAAGTGCAGTAAGCGCGCGTTGGCTCTTAATCTGCTTAACAAAGAGCGGGATCAAAATAATACGAATTAAAACAACAAGGCCAACGATTGAGAGTGACCAAGTAACACCGCTATCGAAACCGAATATAGGTGAGAGCAGGTAATGAATTCCGACAATTACTCCGGATACGAAGTTGTAGAGGGGGTTTAAAATAAAGCCCATTAGTTAGCTCCTACGCTGGTTTTTTCAGTGGTTTTATATTCATTTGATGAACTAGTTTTGACTGCATAATCAACGCCGCCATGTGACCATGGGTTACAGCGCACTAAGCGCCACATCGCCATACCTACGCCGCGGATTCCGTAATGCGAAATCGCGGATGCGGCATATGTTGAACAAGATGGGTAGTACTTACAACGAGGCGCAAAAGATGGTGAGATCCATTTTTGGTAGAAGTTAATCGCCGCAACTAATACTGTGCGCATCTACTTCACCGCGTTTCGGGTTGAGCGTTCTAAAAGTTTATTAACCAACTTCTCTACCTCTGAAATAACATCACTTGAAGAGCCTTTTGCTAAAGCACGAATTACAAAGAGAGAGTTGTTTGGAAGTTTTGAAAGTTGTGGGGCCGCTGCGTGGCGAAGTTTGCGAGCTAAGGCATGGCGCGCAACTGAGCCGCCAACTCCTTTATTTACAATTAACCCAAATTTTGGAGGGTTGGTTTCTTCTGGCGCAGGGTTGATGTACAGGTATCCAACAAAGTGCTCTGAGGTAACGCGGGTTCCACTCTTTGTTGTACGAGCGAAATCGGCGGTTAAATTCAAACGTGCGTTTTTAGGCAGCACGAGATTTTCCGGTGCGGCTCTATAACTTACGCAGAGAGACGAGCGCGGCCTTTGGCGCGACGAGCTGAAAGAACTGCACGTCCTGCGCGGGTTGCCATGCGTGCGCGGAAGCCGTGCTTCTTGGCGCGACGACGAGTATTAGGTTGGAAGGTGCGCTTTGTCATGATGACTCCTCTTAAAACTTAAATTGCGGCCAGTTCGATTTGAGCGTGGGCGGGTTTTGACTGACCCGACCTGAGCGCAAACCGGTTTCTATGAACTCTTCATAAATACGGGGGAAGCGAGGAGGTAACGGTAGAGGTGTGGATAGAGTCGGGTCAAACTGGATCCGAGGTTGAGGGTTGTGGATAACCGCTTGCTTTTCTCAGGAAAGAGCCCTACTTTTCACCTCTGTCCACAGGCATCCGTCAAAGTGGCTCTAAATGAAGGCTAAAGCCCTACTTTAGACCACAGCCTGTGGATAACATTGTGGATATTCCAAGGGGGCAATTATGGCAGTAGTTGAGATTGAACTCGCCGACCTCTGGGACCGGGTTATCGAGCATGTCTCACTCGGAGAACCACAACACCGCGCCTTTTTAACAATGACTAAGCCGCTCGGATTGATCCAGAGCGATGGGGGAATCACAAACCTACTAGTCGCAGCGCCAAATGTTTTTGCAAAAGATGTTCTCGAGTCCCGGCTTCGCGTTGTTGTAAACGAAGTTCTTACTCGCGAGCTCGGCGATAAAACAAATATCGCTGTGATGGTTGATGAGTCACTAGAACTTGCAGATCACCCGGCGCCAGCTGTTGTTATTGAGGCAGCGCCATCACGCCCAGGTACTGGTCGCGACAACACCGAAACCGGAAGCCGTAAAAACGATGAGCCTTCACAATTAAACCCGCGCTACATTTTTGAAACTTTCGTTATTGGTTCTTCTAATCGATTCGCACACGCCGCAGCTGTTGCTGTGGCTGAAGCGCCCGCGAAGGCATAC
>JAIYCF010000046.1 GCA_027488165.1 Streptomycetaceae bacterium | reverse complement strand
TGGCTTCAAGCTTGGCGATGATGTCGGCTTTAACAGCCTTGACTACATTGTGAGTGCCATTGCAGTTCTTCTCTGGATCTGTTGTGTATCCGCATGTACAAGCGCCCATTTTTACTCCTTGTTTGATTGGTCTTTCTATAAGAGTAGTGGTTCGGTGATTTTATTTCAGAGTAGAATCAAAAAATGAACACACTCTTTGATCCATTTACTCTGCGCGGGGTTAGCTTTCAAAATCGCGTTTGGGTATCGCCTATGTGCCAATACAGCGCAACCGATGGTTTTGTTGGGGCTTGGCATAGCGCGCACTTAGGTGCATTTGCCACGGGTGCGCCGGGGTTGATCATGGTTGAGGCAACGGGAGTTGTTCCAGAGGGGCGAATCTCAATTGGTTGTCCAACGATTGAAGATGACGCGCATGCCAAGGCATTTGCACCGATGGTGGATTTTGCACATTCGCAAGGTGTGAAGATGGGAATTCAGTTGGCGCATGCCGGGCGGAAAGCATCAACGATGCGTCCGTGGGATGAAAAGCGGATGGCTGAAATCGGCGAAGGTGGATGGCAAGCAGTTTCATCTACCGCGGTTGCCTTTGAGGGATATCCCGCACCGCGTGCTCTAACTGTTGAAGAGATTGGTCAGTTGGTTAAGGACTTTGCCGATGCGGCACGACGTGCGGTTGCTGTGGGCTTTGATGTGATTGAGATTCATGCCGCGCACGGTTATTTGTTGCACCAGTTCTATTCACCGATATCTAATGACCGCACCGATGAATACGGTGGCAGCTTTGATAATCGGATCCGTTTCTTGATGGAGGTTACACAGGCGGTGCGTGCTGCGATTGGTGCAGATGTTGCGCTCTTTGTTCGTATCTCGGCATCAGATTGGGTTGATGACGGCTGGAACATAATGGATTCAATTGAGTTGTCTATAAAGTTAAAGGCAGCAGGGGTTGATCTAATCGATGTTTCATCAGGGGGCGCAGTTCATAACGCACCGATTAAGGCAACGCCTGGTTTTCAAGTTCCCTTTGCTGCTGCAATCCGCAAGGAAGCCGGCATTCCAACGGCAGCAGTTGGTTTGATTACCGAACCAGATCAAGCGCAATACATCATTGAAACTGAAGAAGCCGATGCGGTTTTCTTAGCACGTGCGATGTTGCGCAATCCGCGTTGGGCGATGAATGCGGCAGAGGCGTTGGGTGTGAAGATAAATTGGTCGCTACCGCTTGATCGCGGACGGACTATTTAATTACTTTTGCGCTCTTACATTTCTCTGAGCAGTATTTAACGTTCTCCCAATCGCGCGCCCATTTCTTGCGCCATTCAAAGGGAAGGTTGCAGCGCTGGCAGATCTTCGGAGGGAAGCCGTTCTTGGTTTTCGCTTTCATTTACTTCTCTTGGCGCGGTAACTTCGCCATGCGCCTGTCGACCAGAGCGCCCAGATAACTAAGAGTGGTTGAAAGAGCAGGCGGATTGCGCGGGCGCGATCGGTGTCTAGGCCGAATGCATCGATGCCATTTACATATTGCGAGATGTTGCCGGGGAAAATTGCGATGAAGAACGCGGCGGTGAGAAAGCCGACTTGGGTGCGGTATTTCCAAAGTAGAAGTAGAGATAAGCCGAGTGCGATTTCAACGATGCCAGATGCGATCACAACGAAGTCGGCAGAAAGCGGAACCCAGTTAGGTACTTGAGCTTGGAACTCTTGACGGTTAGTTGTTAAGTGAGTGATGCCGGCATAGGTAAGGGCTGCGCCTAAGAGAAGTTGTGTCGCGTTTCTTAAGAGCTGCATGTATTAATTAAAGCGTAAATGTTACGGAGTGTAAGAAAAAGAAAGTGGCCCCACGCGACAAACCGTGGGGCCACTTCGTGTGCGTACCGCTGGTAGGATTCGAACCTACGACCATCCTTTCAGTCAAAAAGGTGCTCTATCCGCTGAGCTACAGCGGTACGCACCGCGAAACCTAAGTCAGTTGATAAAACTGATTTAGGTTTTTTGCTTTGTTGTGGATAAATATCAAACTCAAGGTTTGATGATTGTGATTCCGCCGAATGGTTGGCTATCTAATTGGGCAAGAGCTTTTGCGCCCTCGGTTAAGTCGACTTCACGCGTGATGAGTGATTCTGGTTTGAGTGAACCGCTTGCAACGAGTGCCAACATTTCTGGGTAATCCACCGCTGCCATTCCGTGAGAACCAAGTAGATCAAGTTCCCAGGCGATAACGCGGGCCATTGGCATTGCCGTTAAACCGCTGGGCGTAAGGAGTAGACCGAGTTGCAGGTGACGTCCGCCGCGCGCGAGTGAGAGAACTGAAGCGCCGGATGTGGCTTCGCTTCCGAGTGCATCGACTGCGACGTGCGCTCCCCCGAGGTTTTGTAGAAATGCAACAGGGTCTGTGTTCTTTGAATTAATTGTTTGCGCGCCAAGGGATGCAGCGATTTCGCGTGCATCGTCATTTATATCGATGGCGTAAACGTTCGCGCCTTGCGCTTTAGCGATCATTATGGCGCTAAGGCCAACGCCACCGCATCCGAAGATTGCAACGGTTTCGCCTGATTTAACTTTGGCGCGTTTGATTAGCCCGCGATAGGAAGTTGCAAAGCGACAGCCGAGCGCTGCCGCGGTTGCGAAGGAAACTTCTGCGGGAATGTGAATTAAGTTGAAGTCAGCGTTATCGATTGCTACGAATTCTGCGAAAGAACCGAAGCCGGTAAAGCCAGGTTGCGTTTGGGTTGGACAGACCTGCGCATCACCGCGCAAGCAGTACTGGCATTTACCGCAGCCGCAAACAAAAGGAACGGTTACGCGATCGCCGACTTTAAACTTTGTAACTTGTTTGCCGATTTCCGAGATAACGCCCGCAAATTCATGGCCC
Source organism: Streptomycetaceae bacterium (assembly GCA_027488165.1). GTDB lineage: Bacteria > Actinomycetota > Actinomycetes > Nanopelagicales > Nanopelagicaceae > Planktophila. The sequence continues at coordinate 4,077 of JAIYCF010000046.1, read as the reverse complement.
GGAACATGTGGCAGAACAATGTCAGAGTCGTGGCCCATCCAGGCATGCCAATCGCTGCGACATAAACCGGTTGCTTCTACTTTGATAACGACGCCATCGTTTGTTGCAGTTGGGACCGGGATATCTTTGATTTCAAGTGGTCCCTTGAATTGCGTGAAGTAAATAGCGTTCATGCGCTTATGTTAGTTATTTCTTGGTTAGCGCAGGCTGAGTTCGTAGCCCCAGACGTCAAAATCGTCGAGATCTACTTTTTTGAAGCCGCGTGCTTCTAGTGCAGAAACAGCGTGAGCACGGTGTTCGATTGAGTGGTGCACGGCTTGGGTGATGATTGTGGAGCGCATCCACGTGACTGTTTGGCCATCTTCTCTTGTGTATGTAATTGGCTGATCTTCTAGTCCTACTAACTTTAGTAACCGGGCATCGTTGGTTGCCAATACTTTTGCGATCTCGCGCAGTTCGGCCATGTTCTTTGGTTGTTCTAGAACCACGTTCTCTTTCCCTTCAAGGCGCGATGCGTAACCGCCGGCTGAAGAAGCGATGTGGCGCAGGATTTCGCGGACGGTGAATTCGGGGTCGGTTGCATAGGCATCGAGGGCTTCATCGGGTAGCTCGGCGATTAACTTGTAGATCTCTTGATTGGCCCAAGCCATATGTTCGAGTGCGCGCTGAAGTGAAATTGTCATGTGTGAATACTAAGAGTTATGCGACTGCGCAGGAAGTTACGGTGCGTTAGAAAATACTAATGGCCACGCTTAACTACGGCGTGGCCATTAGGTGTGCGTACCGCTGAGGGGGCTCGAACCCCTACACTCCCATTAGTTAGATAGGTGCTCTATCCATTGAGCTACAGCGGTACGCAGGACGGAACCTAAGTCAGTTGATAAAGACTGATTTAGGTTTTCTGCTTTGTTGTGGATAAATATGAAGTCGAGCATTTAGACTGTCAGTGGTTATGGGGATGCTCTACTGATAGGGCTATAGCGGTACGCAGAAGGAAATAAGTAATGGGATTTATCGCTAATTGGAAAGCTAAGCGCGCGTATAAGCACGCGATGGCTGTTTATGATCTTTCGATCACTGATTGGCAGAGCGATGTAGAAATCTTTCAAAAGGCGCGCGATGCGTTTGTGCTTGCTGAAAAAGGCGAAGATGTAGTTGTTAACCAGACGATTCAAAAGGCTGGAGAAATTGTTCTCTGGACTGCGCAAGGACAATTCCATGAAGCCGGACGCAGTGCGGGTCAATATTCAGCAACCAGCCAAGGGTTAAGCATTCCCGTCGTTGCGGGTATTCGTTATCGAGTTGGTGCAACGCGCGGCACTTATGTTTCTGGTGATCCGATTCAAAAGTACGGTGAAGTCGGCGATGTAATTCTCACAACAAATCGTGTTTTATTTAATGGAATGTTCAACACCAAAGAGTGGCTCTTCTCAAAGTGGAACGGTGCGGCAGCATCTGCCGATGAAACTGATTACATATTTCATGTGAGCAATCGCCAGAAGACTTCGGGGATTCTCTTCGGCGCCCGTGATGGCCGCGAATTCAATCGGTTTCTATCCTGCGCCCTGATCGCTGCCGAATACGGAATCGATCGCGTGATCAAAGAGATCGATAAGAATTTGAAGGAACTTGAGGAAGATAAGCCTGTAATCCCGCCGCTTGAGATGAAAGAGCCTAAGCAACTCGAGTAAGCCTGCATAAATGTTGGGCTAGATAACGGATGTATAGGGAGGCCCAAATGGGCCAGGTCCGTTGAATGGGGTTTTACGTGAAGTCAGTCCGTAAATATGGAGCAGCTTTTCTGGCAGCGCTTTTGTTGGGGTCGATGGTCCAGGCAAGTGTCGCTAACGCCGGAGGAAAGATTCCGTCCACGATTCCAAACTTCGGTCTTTACCTTACTGAGAGTTTTGATTTAAACCTCGAGCCAAATAACTTTTGGGCAAATGCCGATTCGGCAGACCACAGCAAGATGTTGCGTTGCGCATCTGTCGATGATCCGATCTGCACCCAAGCGACTTCAGTTAAGACAATTAATAATCTTCCAACATGTGCCGTTGACGCATCATTTGATTGCATCAAATCAATTTGGGCAATTGATTCAGCCGGTAAGCGCATTGACGGACAATTTCTAAATTCATTGCCAGTTAAGGGCACCACTGATCGCCCAGCAATTGCGTCGATGATGTTATCTGCGGCAAATGGATTTGGTGGGCTTTGGAAAGTTCCGGGTGTAATCAATGGTGGCGGAACCGATGAATACTTTGTTTCGTTAAGAATTGATTCCTTTGCAAATAAAGCTGCCGGCGTTCCTATGGATACAACTAAAATTTATTACGGCAGTTTTATGGCCGGGATTACTCCAGTGAAATCTGTGCCTGGAAATTATGTGCCGATGACTTCGCGTCCTAACTGGGGACCAACTGGTGCTCCTGCTAACTCGGGACCTTCGAATACACCGCAAGGAGAACGTTGCACGGTTGTAGATACAGGTATCTGCCAACTGCCACAAGATTTCCCAACTGGATATCGCTTTGGAATGTCTGTGCAGTTGGCGCAGAAGCTAAGTGGTTGGTTCCATGGTCGTATCGCACTTCCACAGATTGATATCGCGCCAAATGGAAATGGTCAGATTGTAAATATCGAGGCAGAGCCGGTGAAGATCTCGACTTTAGATTTCACAATTCCTAACGCTCAGATTCCAGAATCAGTTCGCAAAGTTATCTTTGCTGATGTCGACTGGGGTTTACAGGGCGATATCAATGGCAACAGCATTAAGACGATGCTAAATGGACTTTCTAATCCGCAAACTATGCAGATCATGAACGATATGTTGCCAACTATCGGAGATAGAGCCACCAAGACCATGCAGTACTGGTCTTATCGCGCGCTTAATACTTGGCAGAACCCAGAGATTGAACGCTGCAGTAAATCAAAGGATGAACTTGGCGGCGTTGTTACAACTAACGCACTTACCTATAGCGCCGGTCCCCCAGTCTTTAATAAGGCAACAGGTGCACTTGAGTACAAAGTTGCATCACCACACTACGAAGCAAATGGCGCAGAAGCATCAGGAACTTATGACTTAGCGATCAATAGCAAGGTTGCACGTTGTATCTATGAATTCTCTAGCGCACCAATTCAAGCCGAGATTTCAATTACAACTTCCGAGGGCGAGAAGAAGGTTGCGACAACGATCGTAAATGAGAAGAACGGTTGGCTTTACTTATCCGCCAAGGGATTTAGCTTCTCGTCTCCAACTATCAATGTGAAGTTATCGCAGGAGAAGGTTGTTGCACCGGCTCCAGCGCCATCACCATCTGAATCTCCTGTGGTTGCACCAGTTGCTAAGAAGAAGGTCACGATCTCTTGCGTAAAGGGAAAGACCACTAAGAAGGTAACGGCAATTAGCCCTAAGTGCCCAGCGGGATATAAAAGGAAGTAACCCCTAGACTTGCGCCACTTCTTTATTGAGAGATTTGGTGGATGCGCAAGTGGCAACTTTCTTTAGCGGCGGCACGATCTGGTGTGGCATCGGTTGTGTTGCAGAATCCGTGCGTATCGATGGCGACAAGATCGTTGAGATAAATGGCGCTGCTCATCCAGGTGATGAAGTAGTTGATTTAGCTGGCGCATTTTTAGCGCCAGCATTTATGGATGGACATGCGCATCCGTTGTTCGGTGGACGCGAAGCACAGGGGCCGCTAGTAAATGGTTTGCAGACTGTTGCTGAAATGGTCGCGGAAGTTAAACGTTTTGCTGATGCCAATCCACAGACACCTTGGATAGTTGGTGGCGCTTACGAAGCTGCCGCAGTTAGCGGTGGAGATTTCTTAGCAACTTGGTTAGATGAAGCAGTTAGTGATCGCCCGGTTGTTCTGCAGGCAGTTGATCACCATACGATTTGGGTAAATAGCAAAGCGCTTGAGCTATCTGGAATAACAGCGGCAACGGTTGATCCTGATGGCGGCACTATCGCGCGTAACCCCGATGGATCACCGCGGGGAACGTTGCGCGAGCCATCTGCGATGGATTTAATCTTGAAGAAAGCTCCAGAGAGAACGTTAGAAGATGATGTTG
>JAIYCF010000091.1 GCA_027488165.1 Streptomycetaceae bacterium | reverse complement strand
GTTCGCTCTGAACAGTTGCGCGATATTGGTGCTGCGTTAAGTCCGATGTCGGCATTTATGTTGGTGCAGGGCGTTGAAACTTTGGCGCAGCGCATGCGCGATCACGTCGCCAATGCCAAGGCTGTCTCTGAATGGCTCGAGAGTGACTCACGTATTGAATGGGTTAAGTACGCAGGACTTGCCAGCCATCCACACAATGCGCGCGCAAAGAAGTATCTTCCCGAAGGCCCAGGGTCGGTGTTTTCATTCGGCGTTAAGGCAGCAGGTGCGCTCAATAGCCGTCAGACCGGCGAAAAGTTTATTAACTCGGTGCAGTTAGCTAGCCACTTGGCAAACATCGGTGATGTGCGCACGCTAGTTATTCACCCTGCAAGCACCACGCACCGCCAATTAACTGATGACCAGTTAATCGAAGCAGGCGTGCCACAGGATCTGATTCGAATTAGCGTTGGTTTGGAAGATATTGAAGATATCTTGTGGGATCTAGATCAAGCGCTAACTATTGCAACAGGAAAGGCCCGCTAATGGCATATGTAGAGCCAAGTGCGCTGCAGCGTTTGCAATATATGCAAGATGCCAAGACGGTGGCAATTGTTGGCGCATCAGATAACCCATCACGTGCTAGTTACTTTGTTGCTACTTACTTGTTATCAGCTGCGCACTTTAAGTTGTTCTTTGTAAACCCAAAGCTCGATGAGATCTTGGGTCAGAAGGTTTATAAGTCTCTGGCTGATATCCCTGAGCCTGTAGACATTGTCGATGTCTTTAGAAAAGCATCTGATATCCCAGGCGTTCTAGATGAGGCAATTGCCATTAAGGCAAAGACCTTCTGGATGCAGTTAGGTATTTATGATGACGCATCGGCAGAGCGCGGTGTGGCAGCAGGGTTAAATGTGGTTCAAGATAAATGTATAAAGATTGAACATGCACGCTTTGCTGGCGGACTTAACTTGGCGGGTTTTAATACCGGAGTTATCTCTTCCAAGCGCAATAAATCAATTTAATTAAAAGTTAAATACTTCCTTTTTCTAAACCGCTTAATACTTCTTTCGCACGTTCCTTTAGTTCAGGCAGATCAGATAAGCGATTTAATCCAAAGATCTGTTGGCTCATCCGGTGGTTCTTCTTAAATGTTTCGCTATGGCGATCAAGGAAATCCCAATATAAAGTTGTAAACGGACAAGCATCGTCACCGCTGCGGTTCTTAGGGTTGTATTTACATGGTTTGCAGTAATTACTCATGCGCGAGATATAGGCACCGCCTGCGGCATAAGGCTTAGTCATCATCGCACCGCCATCGGCGTGAACTCCCATACCGATAACGTTTGGAACCATTACCCATTCCGTGGCATCGATAAATACTTCGCGCATCCAATCTAGAAATGCTTGCGGGTTAGTATCGGTAATTAAGGCTAAGTTGCTTAAGACCATCAAGCGCGGAATATGGTGAACCCAGGCGCGATTTTGGATATCGGTAACGATTGATTTAACGCAGTTCATATCAGTCTTGCTGGGATCGCTAAATAGCGGAAGAAGTTTGCGTGTTGCTTTAAGTTGATTATTCTCGCGGTATTCAGGGCCTAAATACCAATACATGCCATTTACATATTCGCGCCAGCCAATAACTTGGCGAATAAATCCTTCGGCGGATTCGATAGGAACGGTGCCGGTACTGAATTTCTTAACGGCAGCATCGATTACTTCCGAGGCATGCAGTAGCCCATTGTTTAAGTAGGGACTAAGGAGTGAATGATGTAGTGCCCAGTTATCCGGAGCCATCGCATCTTCATAAGGACCAAAGGTTGCAAAGTGATTTTCGATGAAGTTCTTTAGCTGCGCCAGCGCACCTTTGCGAGTAGTTGTCCAAGTAGTTGTCGGGGTGAAGTTAAGTTCTTTTCCGACCTCGATATCAATCTCATCGGGTTTATGTTCTAGGTATTTGGGCCAGGTGTAATTCTTTGGGGGAGGCAAACGGTTCTCTTTATCGAAGTTCCAAGCACCGCCAGTTGGTTTGCCATCTTCAATCAAGATATTTAAACGAGCTCGCTGGGCGCGATAGAAAGTCTCCATTAAGTATGACTTCTGTGAATCGGCCCAGATAAAAAAGTGCTTGCGGGTGGTTAAGAAGAAATCGTTTTCGATGAAGGTGGCGCCAAACTCTTTTAACTGCGCATATTGGCGATGCGATGAAGGTTCGGCGCATATAAGTTGGTGCTTGGCATACTGCTTCTGAACCTGCTTTAAGCCATCGATAGTTGTTGCAGCCTTTACATATTCAACGGTGAAACCTTCATCGCGAAGTGTTTGGGCAAAGTGACGGGCGCTAGAGATAAGAAAGTGCAGGCGTTGTGGATGCCAGGGGCGCCCTGTGGTCATGCGCGCGCTTTCAACAAACGCGATTACATCTTCTTTCGGGTCTGCTTCTGTGAGCGCTCCGAATTTGCGGTGCAGGTGATCAAAGGGGATATAGATCAGCTGAGACATGCGTTAAGAGTAAATGTGATTGCAGGCTTTCGCCCTTTTAAATCACTTCTTCTTAAAGCCTGCTGGGCACTTAGGCGAAACGGCAGTGACCTTCTTGGTGGTCTTGCCTTTCACGCAAGTGATGCTGGTTTTTTTCGCAGCGACAGTCGTTGTGGCGGCAGGAGGCTTTTTGAAGCTCACCGCTAACCGAGGTGAGGAATATGTGAACCCGTAGGCGCGCAAGTTGATCCAATCGTTCTTCGCATCGTAATTTGAAGTAACCGTTGCAACTTTCTTCGTTCCATCGTCGTATGAAACTTCGACTTTGGCATAACCGGCAGCGATTGCTGGGTCGATACCCCACCATTCGCGGGCGCGATTGCCTTTAACCTTTAACTCCATCCAACCTTGGATTTCTTTGCCGTTCTCATCGAAATGTACATTGCCAACTTTTACAACGATCTGCTGGCTGTCGCGATCAAAGCGGAAATCACTTAAACACCACCAACCATTAGTGCCAAGGATTACATCATCTGCTCGAGTATCTGTAGTTTTGTTGCCAGCATCCCAATAGATCATATTGACCGCCATATTGCGCTGCGTTGATGCAGCTTTTAAAAGATTGGATTCGCAGACGGGATCGTTAGGGCGTGCGGACGGACTGTTTTCAGGAAGGCCCTTAACCGTAATTAAATCTCCAGTAACGCTAATTTGTGGGTCACGCACATTTGAAAGCACCCACTTGATTGCCTTGGCAAAACCGGCGCTCTTTAAAGTAAATTGGAAGTAATAGCCTTCAGGAAGTGATGCGGTGCGCATGTCATTAGAAGTTAAGTAAATCTGCAGGCTGCTATTCATGAGATGAACGCTGGCGCTGACTTCGCTTGATCCATCTGTTGTTGTTACACCGGTTGGAAGAGTCCAGATATGAGCTAATCCACCAAAGTCTTTTACCGAAGAATAATTTTCAATTTGCTCACCTTGTGGCGATGAGATCATCTGCCATTCTTGAACAGCTGTAGTTGGGTCAAACCCTGGCTGTTTCTTGTATTTCATTTCACCGACTTCGGTGCCATCTTCTTTAAAAACTTTTATGCTCTGAGTGCAGTCGGTAGTGATGTTCCATTCGGCCAAGCAGGGAAGCCATACGCCGTAGCGAATATCGGTTAGGCCAGTCTGTTTCCACCACTTGGGTTCAGGTGGCATAGGAAATGGATCGGCGGCTGATGCTTGAGACATCGGAGAAATAGCTAATGTGGCAACAAGGATTAGACGGCCTAAAAGTTCGCTTTTTCTCATACCTTTCATACCGAGATTCTCGGGGCGATTTATGCCGCGGGCAAGATATATTCGAAATTAATTCTGCGCCTAGACTTCAGTTATGAAGCGTGATTCAGTCGGAGCCAGGCTCAAATGAAGAAATTGCGCGGCCTGCTTAAAGCATCGCACTTCGGACCAACCTTAATTGTCACTTCAATCTCTTGGTTCTTCGCCGCTCATTACTGGTGGGAAGGACCGGCCTATGTAATTGCCTTTGGCGTCTTTACGGGCCAGTTGGTAGTCGGCTGGAGCAATGATTTATATGACTATCGCGATGATTTGATGCATAACCGCCAGAACAAGCCTTTAATTGCTGGCGTTATATCGCGAGAGTATTTAACTAATTGGTTGCGTTTCATGGTGCCGTTCTCGTTTGTGGCAAATTTGCTTGGCCCGCTTGGCTTTAAGGGCGGCATGGTTTACATGTTTGGAATTTCAATGGGAGTTGCTTATAACTTCTACTTTAAATTCAATGTCTTTTCTTGGCTGCCTTATGCACTGGCATTCGCTGCGCTGCCATCGTGTATTGCAATTTCAAAAGATGTAACGCCACCTGTGTGGATGTGGCTTGGGGGAGCGCTACTGGGATCGGCAGCGCACTTTATAAATGTGATTAAAGATATGGATCAAGATCGCGCCAGCGGTATTGGTGGCCTGCCACAACGTTTGGGCAAACGAAATTCAATAGCCGCAGCTGCGGTACTTATTGCTTTAGGTGTACTGACCCTCGTTTTAACTAGATAGTTAATTAACGAACGCTGCGCATGACCGCAGTAACTTTGCCAAGGATCTCGCAGTTATCGCCATTGATTGGCTCGAATGCGGGGTTGGCAGGAAGTAACCAGATGTGGCCGTTCTTGCGTTGGAATGTCTTTACCGTTGCTTCGCCATCGATCATTGCGGCAACGATTTCTCCGTTGTTGCAATCCTTTTGTTCGCGAATAACAACGTAATCGCCATCGCAGATTGCAGCATCGATCATTGATTCACCAACAACTTGCAACATATAAAGGTTGCCCTTGCCGACTAAAGTTTCAGGAAGAGCGAATGTTGATTCAACGTTTTGTTCGGCGGTGATTGGACCACCGGCTGCGATGCGACCAACGAGAGGAACCTGCTTGGTGGCTTCGACTTCGATCTCTGATTTCTCACCAGGCATCAGGACCTCAAGGACGCCACCGCGAGTTGGGTGGGCGGTGATAAAACCCTTTTCCTGCAAGATCTCGAGCTGGTACTTGACCGAGGCAGGGGATGAAAGCCCGGCGGCAGCTGCGATAGCGCGCATTGATGGGGGAAACCCCTGCTCGTCCATGGAGGCCTTGATGACTTCAAGGATCTTGAGCTGGCGGGCGGTTAGGCCATGCTCGCCGGCTGCTGAATCGGGGAGTTCGGTCACTTGGCCGGATACTGACTTAGAAGTTGGCTTTTTGCTCATGGATAAAGAGTCTCACGCCTGATAAAAAAAATCAAACATATGTTCGAAAATAACTTGCCCATGTCGGTGGCATGGGGTTTAATAAGCCTTGTTCGAACAACTGTTCGAATACCTTCCCCAAGGTAGTACCAGCAGGAGAAAACCATGAGCACCATTTCACTCAATGCAACAAACGCGCAAACCCTTATAAATCAAGGGTTTCAAGGCTCTTCAACCAATCCGTCCGGCATCCGTTTAAATCGCCGTGGTCGCCTAGCCCGTACGTTCGTGGTTCTCTCACTCGCTGTCGTGATGGCCAGCCTCTTTGGCCTCCAAGCAGGAGCAAATACATCCGAGCCTGTTAACGCCACAAATTCCTATACAGAGGTTTCCTATATAGAGGTAACTGCCGCACCTGGCGACACCCTCTGGTCACTGGCTACCCGCATGGCTGAAGGCGGAGATGTTCGCGCTCTCGTAGATGAGATCGCCACCGTGAACTCGCTAGCCACAGCTGAACTCCAGGCAGGCCAAAAGGTTCGCATCCCGCTTCAATAAGCGCGGGCGCTCGCCGACACGCCCTAACTTGGGCCAATACGTACTCAACAGGAAAACTCTCAAGATTTGCTTTATAGTTCCCACTATATGTAGGGGTCGGACCGAAAAAAACTTCCATAAGTAGTGTTTTTAGGGTAGTTTCAGCGGTCCGCCAATACATCTAAATTTGGGAATATCTAGTATTTCGAAGGGAGACACGCCGAGATGATTTGCCCGTTCTGCAGCCACGATGATTCTCGTGTTGTTGACTCTCGTCCGGTCGAAGATGGCACACAAATCCGTCGCCGCCGCGAATGCCCACAATGTGGCGAGCGCTTCTCAACCCAAGAAGTCGCACTCCTGAACATCATCAAAAGATCAGGTGCAACCGAGCCATTTGCTCGCGAAAAAGTTTTGGTCGGCGTACGCAAAGCCTGCCAAGGTCGCCCAGTTGGCGAAGATGATCTAGTCCTATTGGCACAGCGCGTTGAAGAGAGCCTTCGCCGCACTGGCAAAGCTGAAATCGAAGCTCAAGAAGTGGGCATGGCAATCCTTGCGCCACTTCGCGAACTCGATGAGGTCGCCTACCTGCGATATGCCTCGGTATACCGTAACTTTGCCTCCCTTGAAGATTTCGAAGGCGAGATCGCGTTACTGCGAGCAGTGCCTTCGAGCGCGAATTCCCACAGCGCAAACGCAGTTGGAGCAAATCCAATTAGCGCAAACGAAGTAAATGCAAGAAATGAAAAAAGCGACGCCCCATCGCTAAAAACAAATGCAGTAGCAAATTCAAAATAATAAATTAATTAGAAGACGGGAAAATAAAAGATGTCAGATACGGTCATCAATCGACCAGCCAAAGGCAAGACCGGCAAAGGTCTTACTATGGAACGCATTTACACCAATGAAGGGATCCACCCTTACGACGAAGTTAAGTGGGAGCGTCGCGATGTAGTCCAGGCTAACTGGAAGACAGGCGAGACAGTCTTCGAACAACGTGGGGTTGAATATCCAGATTTCTGGTCAGTAAATGCATCAACAATTGTTACTACCAAATACTTCCGTGGGGCAGTAGGAGCAGAAAATCGCGAGTGGTCACTTAAGCAGGTCATCGATCGCGTAGTTCTTACATACACAAAGGCCGGAAAAGAATTTGGTTACTTTGCTACTGATAAAGATGCAACGATCTTCGAGCACGAGCTAACACATATGCTCTTGCACCAGATCTTCTCTTTCAACTCACCAGTTTGGTTCAACGTCGGAACAGCAGCGCCACAGCAAGTGAGCGCATGCTTCATCCTCTCTGTTGATGACACTATGGATAGCATCCTTAACTGGTACCGCGAAGAAGGAATGATCTTCAAGGGTGGATCAGGTGCAGGACTTAACTTGTCACGTATCCGTTCATCAAAGGAACTTCTAAAGTCCGGTGGAACAGCCTCTGGCCCAGTTTCATTTATGCGTGGTGCAGATGCATCTGCAGGAACAATCAAATCTGGTGGCGCAACCCGTCGCGCAGCCAAGATGGTTGTCCTTGATGTTGATCACCCAGATATCGAAGAATTCATCGAAACTAAGGTCTCTGAAGAGCAGAAGATTCGCGCACTTCGCGATGCTGGCTTTGATATGGACCTCGGTGGAAAAGACATCATCTCTGTTCAGTACCAGAACGCTAATAACTCAGTTCGCGTTTCAGATGAGTTCATGCGCGCTTACGAAAGCGGTTCAGAGTTCGGTCTAAAGGCTCGCTCAACTGGTGAAGTTATTGAGACAACAGATGCTCGCAAACTCTTCCGCAAGATGGCAGAAGCTGCATGGGCATGTGCTGATCCAGGAATCCAGTACGACGACACAATTAACGATTGGCACACAAACCCAGAGACAGGTCGCATCAACGCGTCAAACCCTTGCTCTGAGTACATGTCACTCGACAATTCATCATGTAACTTGGCTTCACTTAACTTGATGAAGTTCCTAAAGGCTGATGGTTCATTCGATGCAAAGACATTTGGTCGCGCAGCAGAAATGATCATCACTGCAATGGATATCTCAATCTGTTTCGCAGATTTCCCAACACAAGCAATTGGTGAGACAACACAGGCTTACCGTCAGCTCGGTATCGGATATGCAAACCTGGGCGCGCTTCTTATGGCATCAGGTCTGGCATACGATTCTGAAGGTGGACGCGCTCTAGCCGGTGCGATCACATCACTGATGTCAGGTATCACTTACAAGCGCTCAGCAGAACTCGCTGGCATTGTTGGTCCATACGATGGCTTCGCACGCAACGCATCTGCTCACGCACGCGTTATGCGCAAGCACGCATCAGCATCATCTTCTGCAAAGTCTGCTACAACACTTGATATCGATGTCTGGACCGAAGCAAATAAGGCATGGGATGCATGTCTATCAACTGGCGATAAGAACGGCTGGCGTAACGCACAGATCTCTGTGCTTGCACCAACCGGAACAATCGGCTTGATGATGGATTGCGATACAACTGGTATCGAACCTGACTTCTCATTGGTTAAGTTCAAGAAGCTCGTCGGTGGCGGATCTATGCAGATCGTTAACCAGACAGTCCCAGCAGCTCTACGTAAGCTCGGATACACCGAAGAAACCATCGAAGCGATCGTTGAATTTATCGCTGCAAATGGCCACGTAATCGATGCACCAGGCCTTAAGCAAGAGCACTACGACGTATTCGATTGCGCACTTGGTGCACGATCAATCGCTCCAATGGGCCACGTTCGCATGATGGCTGCTTGCCAGCCGTTCCTATCAGGCGCGCTTTCAAAGACAGTTAACCTCCCAGAGGATGCAACTGTTGAAGAGGTAGAAGAGGTTTACTACCAGGGTTGGAAGATGGGTCTCAAGGCGCTCGCTGTTTATCGCGATAACTGCAAGGTCGGTCAGCCACTCTCTGATGGCAAGGCGAAGGCAAAGGATGCTCCAGTTGAAGCAGCCGCAAAGCCAGTACGTAACCGTCTTCCAAAGGCACGCCCTGCAACAACGACATCGTTCTCAGTCGGTGGAGCAGAGGGTTACATGACAGCCGGTGCCTATGCAGATGGCGCACTCGGTGAGGTATTCCTTAAGCTCGGTAAGCAGGGATCAACTCTTGCTGGCGTAATGGATGCATTCTCAATCGCAGTATCAATCGGACTTCAATACGGAGTACCTCTTGAGACATTCGTTGAGAAGTTCACAAACCTTCGCTTCGAGCCAGCAGGTATGACAGATGATAAAGATATTCGC
>JAIYCF010000108.1 GCA_027488165.1 Streptomycetaceae bacterium | reverse complement strand
GGTGACGGTTTGGGTAGTGAAAAGATGACTATTTCTGGAACTGCAAACTTGGCGCGTTCGGGAGAAGATTTAGGGACATCGCTTTCACCAATCCTGGAAGCACTTGAAGAACAAGTAGTCCTACTTCGCTTACTTAGCGATGCCAACGACACCGTTAAGGTACGTATCGGCGGCGAACAAAGTGAAAGTAATTTGCGCCAAACCTCTCTTGTAACAGTTGGATATGGCGCATCCGAATCTCCAATGGGCGCCGTCGGAATTCTCGGCCCAACTCGTATGGATTACGCCGGTTCGATGGCAGCAGTAACTGCAGTTGCTCGCTACGTTGGTCGTTACATTTCGGAAGGCCAATAATTAATGTCGGATCATTATCAAACTCTCGGCGTCGATCGCGGGGCAAGTGCTGATGAGATTAAGAAGGCTTATCGCAAAATTGCGCGCGAACTACATCCCGATGTAAATCCAGATCCTGCGGTGCAAGATAAATTTAAAGAAGTTACGGCTGCTTATGAAGTGCTCAGCGATCCGCAGAAACGTCAGTCGTATGACATGGGTGGTTCTGGTTTCGGTGGATTCGGTGGCGGCTTTGGTGGCGGTGGCTTTAGCGACATCATGGATGCTTTCTTCGGCGGCGGAGGAAATCGCGGACCACGTCCCCGTATGCGCCAGGGACAAGATGCGTTAATTCGCGTAGAAGTTGATTTAAATGAAGCTTGCTTTGGCACCGAACGCGATATCTCAGTTGAAAGCGCAGTCGCTTGTACCAAGTGCAACGGGCAAGGTTCGGCCGATGCATCTGCACCTGCAATGTGTCAGGTCTGTAAAGGCCGCGGCGAAACGCAACAAGTACAACGTTCCTTCTTAGGGCAGGTAATGACTTCGCGTCCATGTTCTGCCTGCCAGGGATTCGGCAGCGTAATTCAAAATCCATGTCGCGAATGCGCCGGAGATGGCCGCGTACGTGCTCGGCAAAATATTAACGTCAAGATTCCAGCAGGTGTTGAAACCGGTAACCGAATTCAACTAGCTGGTCGCGGTGAAGTCGGCGCAGGTGGCGGACCTGCAGGTGATCTTTATGTAGAAATTGTTGAAGCAGAACACCCATTCTTAATTCGTGATGGTCATAACCTACATGTGGCGATTGAAGTTTCATTTGCCGCGGCATCCCTTGGCACAAAAGTTAAAGTGGAATGTTTAGATGGCGAGATCGAAGTAGAAGTACGCTCTGGAACTCAGAGCGGGGCAACGATCCCAGTGCGCGGCAAAGGTATGACCCGTCTGCGCGCTGCAACCCGTGGAGATTTAATTGTTCACGTTGAGGTGCAAACGCCACATAAGTTAAATCGCGAACAAGAAGAGTTGCTCCGTAAATTTGCAGCAGCACGCGGTGAGAAGCCTGGCGATGTAAAGATCAAGGGACTTGAGCAAGGTTTCTTTAGCAAATTTAGAGATGCTTTCGGTCGCTAATGCTTAGCCTCTTCTTCGTCGCTGATCTACCTACGACAGTTGGAAGTACTTACCAATTCGGGGGAGATGAGGCAGCGCATGCGATTCGGGTTTTGCGTACCCAAGTTGGCGATTCACTTGCGCTCTCTAGCGGTCAAGGTGGCTGGTCGGTTGTAAAAGTTTTAACTGTTGGCAAGAAAGATATGACAGTGCAAGTCTTATCAACTGGCTATGAAGATAAGTTGCCCGTTGAATTACACGTCGCACAGGCACTTACCAAAGGCGATCGCATCAAAGAATCCATCGAGTTGAATACCGCAGGTGGCGCCGATGTGATTCTGCTCTGGGCTGCGGCGCGTTCGATCGGTAAAGGCTCTCCAGATCTAATGCAGAAGCTCGCCACAACTGCACGCGAGGCCAGCAAGCAAACCCGCCGTAATCGAATTCCCTTTGTGATGGGTGTTTTAGATGCTGCGAAGATTGCCGCAGAAATTCCAAATTATGATCTGGTAATTGTCTTGCACGAAGGTGCACAACGTAAATTTACTGAAGTTATTAAACCGGGTGCTCAGAAAGTTCTAGTCATCATCGGTCCAGAAGGTGGGCTGACCGATGAAGAGGTTGCGCTCTTCTCCAAAGCTGGTGCGCAAGTTGCGCTACTTGGTCGCCCAATATTTCGCTCGGCTCATGCCGGAATGGCAGCGCTCTCTGGCTTAAACGCCGCGCTGCGAATCTGGTAGCGGTTTGGTAAAGGTATAGTCGCACTTATGGCACTTGATCCAAATTGCATCTTCTGCAAAATTATTGAGGGACAGATTCCAGCCGAGATTGTTTATCGCAGCGAAAACGTTGTCGCATTTAACGATCTAAATCCGCAGGCACCAACTCACGTGCTTCTGATTCCAACGATTCATACTGAAAATGCAGCGGGCCTTGCCAAGATGTCACCAACGATCACCGCAGACCTTTTCACCGCAGCCGCCCATATCGCCGCCGAGCGCGAGCTAGATGGCTACCGCACCGTCTTTAACACCGGCGCAGATGCTGGGCAGACCGTTTTCCACGCTCATCTGCATCTCTTGGGCGGGCGTGGGCTCGCATGGCCACCCGGTTAAAAGTAGTATCAGCGTTATATGGAACGCACTTTAATAACCGTCCCACCAGCGATTCCGATGGTCTCACTCATCGGAGCAAACGATGCCAACTTACGAGCGATCGAAGCGGCTTTTCCGAGCGTTAACATCACAGTTCGAAGTAACGAAATAACTCTGCGCGGACCACATATCGATTGCTTAGCGCTTGAAAAGTTATTTGCCGAGATGACTCTTGTGATTCGCTCTGGTCAATCTCTAACAGTTGATGCCGTGGCGCGCAGTATCGCAATGCTCGGCCAAGAACCTGCCGAAAGCCCAGCCGAAGTCTTATCGCTAAATATCGTCTCTAATCGTGGTCGCACCATCAGACCAAAGACTGCAAATCAGAAACGCTATGTTGATGCGATCGAAGAGAACACCATCACCTTCGGAATTGGACCAGCCGGTACCGGTAAGACTTATCTAGCAATGGCCAAAGCCGTTGCTGCTTTGCAAGCTAAGAAGGTAAATCGCATTGTATTAACGCGCCCGGCAGTTGAAGCTGGCGAAAGTTTAGGTTTTCTTCCAGGCACTTTGAGCGAGAAGATCGATCCATATCTGCGCCCGCTCTTTGATGCGTTGCATGACATGATCGATGTTGATTCGATCCCGCGCTTGATTCAGACCGGCGTTATTGAGGTAGCACCACTTGCTTATATGCGCGGGCGTACCTTAAATGATTCATTTATTATCTTGGATGAAGCGCAGAACACCACACCTGAGCAGATGAAGATGTTCTTAACGCGCCTAGGTTTTGGTTCCAAGATGGTTGTTACTGGCGATGTCACACAGATCGATCTTCCAAATGGCGCAAAGTCAGGGCTTCGCGTCATCACCGATATTTTGCAGGGAATTGATGACATTGCATTTATGGAGCTCACTGCAGAAGATGTGGTTCGCCACCGTTTGATCGGCGATATCGTCAAGGCTTACGAGAAATTTGATGCGGCAAAGGCTGCACCTCGTAATATCCGAAACTCCTAATTCAAATTTACTTATGACAATAGAAATCACCAATAAATCTGGCGAACTTGTGCCCGCAGATCAAGTGCGTACCTTGCTTGATAACAGCCTGGTGCAGTTAAAGCTAAACCCCGAATGCGAAGTTAACCTAGTTTTCGTAGATGAAAACGAGATGACTGAACTTCACATTAAATGGATGGATGAACCGGGTCCGACCGATGTTCTCTCATTTCCGATGGATATGCCGGCAGCGGCAGGCGATGCGGTGACACTTGGAGACATTGTCATTGCACCAACTGTGGCAGCGCGCCAAGCAGCAACTGCCGGACACTCTGTCGAACACGAGATCTACATCTTGGCAGCGCACGGCCTGCTACATATTTTGGGATATGACCATGCAGATAAAGAAGAAGAGAAAGTTATGTTCGCCCTACAAGAGAACCTAGTAAAGAACTGGCAGGCAAGTGCATGACTATCGCAAATATCAGCGCCATTGTTGCTCTAATTGCATTTGCAGGTTTTTTGGCGGCATCTGAATCAGCGCTGACCTCTATTTCTCGCGTCTTGATTGAAGAGCTCGAAAGCAAGCGCGGGGGACACCTTCTAAAGAAGTACTCCCAGCACCCTTCCCGCTATTTAAATGTTCTTTTACTAGTACGTAAGATCTGCGAATTTACCGCGGCTGCGCTTTTGGCAGTCGCACTTTTGCGCGAATACTCATCAGCGCAAGCGATGATTGCAACTGTTGTAATAATGGTTGTTCTCTCCTACGTGGTGGTCGGTGTCGGACCCCGCACCTTGGGTCGTCAGCAACCACATAAATGGGCGCGCGCCGGTAT
>JAIYCF010000047.1 GCA_027488165.1 Streptomycetaceae bacterium | reverse complement strand
TTTAGCAATAGCAGTACTGCTCTTTACAAATATCTGCCCGTTATCTGTGGCCGATAAATATCCGCCGGTTACATCAAGGTCTCCAATTAGTTCAGCGCCCCGGCGAAAGTTTGGTGCGAATTGCGTATCTGTAACACCGCTAGCAATTAACTGCGCATATAGATGTTGGGCAGCGCGAGAGTTTCCAGATATTTCAATATGTGCACTTTGGCGTGCACTCACCTTGCTGACACCTGAGTCGGTAACTCCTGGCAGCCAACGGGTAAGTGTTAACTCTGCACCGATGCGATTACTCATCTGCGAAAAGGCGGCATCTTTACTTCGATCGCCAAACTTCTGTGCACGTTCGGCAATCTGTGAGATAAACCTTTGCGAGATTTGAATCGCTTTATCTTCAGTCTGCAAGAGTTCGTGAGCAGCGAGCTCTGCCAGCAACTCTTCAAAGCTTTCATGCGAGATCGATAAGTTGGCGGAGATTTCGTTGCGGCTAGCGCCAGCCTTTAGCGCCGAGTAAAGCGCGGGCGCATCGCTGGAATAGATCGCAACCTGCGAGCGCGAGTTTCCGATGAGAAAGCCGTTGGCCACATGGCTCTGGCGATATAGCGCAGTGCCATCTTTAAGTTTTGGGTTCCGATTAGTTAGGTTCTTGGTAATTGTCATCTGCGAAGGATTGGCGCTTGGACCAAGCAGGCGCGGTGAGGCTGTGTGTGAGAGCTACCTACGCGCGCGAATCTTTACGCAGGGGATAAAAATAAATTCACCCCGTGCTCATCAACTTGCGATGAACAACGGGGTGAATCTTTAATGTTGGTGAACTGTGTTACTGAGCCTTGCCAAGAATTCTGTTGACCTTGGTGCCACAGACTGGGCAGATGCCCTGTGCCATGCGACGACCAGAGTCTGAGATCTTCACAGTGCCTTCGAAGTCACGCTTCTCTTTGCACTTAACGCAGTAAGCGTCACCCTTGTATGTCTCTGCTGTCATGATTTGCCTCCAATCGCCGCCTGAGCTCTGAGCGCCCACGCGTGCAAGCATGACGATACCCCTGTCCACGCTCAAATACGCTCAACTAGCCCCTATTTGTGCGGAGTTTTTTTAGCTCAACAGGCTCAGCCAGGGCGCGTTCTGCCGCCTCATACCCATCTAGATAGGCGCTAGCTAGCTCTGAGTCCTCAAAACGGGCCAAGACCTCGGTAAAGGCTGGGCCATGGTCAAAGTGCTCTAGGTGGATCGCCTCATGGAAGAGGACGTAATCGAGCGCGTAATCCGGGGCGAGCTTTAGGCGATCTGAGATCCGAATCGTGCGGTCAACGCTGGTGCATGAACCCCAGCGCTCGCGCATCGGCCTCCAGTTGATCGACGCAGGGCGGGCAGTGATCTCTGGGGCTAGGGATGCCATTAGTTCTGCGGTGCGCTCCATGAGGCGCTCTTCGCTTGGTGTGCGCTCGTTCTCTTGGCTACGAATCTTGGCGATCATTTCGGGCACGATCGCATGTTCATCTGCCTTACTCATTCGCGCAGGGATCGAAACAATGATCCGACCACCTTGGCGATATGCCGAGATATTTCGTTTACGACGGGCAGAACGAATGACGAGAATCTCACCTTCTGAAATTCCAGGAAGGGTTAACTCCTCTTCATCGTCCATATGGAAAAAGTACTCCTTGGAATAGAAATTAACTTATCTATCGGCGAAATCTCAAGTACGTGTTGAGAGATTTACCTGAAAACTAATCTGCATTACAAGGCAAATAATGGGTGTGTCAAATCTCTATCTATTTGATTCTCGGCACTTTTGGTCATAAGTTGCGCTTACGAAGTCCTCGGATAACCGTTCTATATCTGCAAGGGGAAGGCAGATATAGCAATGTGCGCCCGGGGACTTCGCTTTTTTTAGATTAGCCCCGAGAGATCATCTGGAATAGATGTACTTGTCAGGAACTTCTCAGGATCCAATAAATCATCTGCGGTTGGAAGTAATCCGCTCCAAATTTGATCGCGCTCGCCAACGCTTTTAACTTCGCGGATCTTCTTCCAGAATGCACTGGCTTCACGAGTTAACTTTGGCGAAACTTGCAGCCCGAGCATTGATGAAAATAATTGTTGTGCAGGTGACGAAGCAGCGCGACGACGTCTATGTGATTCGCGCAATTGTTCAATGCTTGGAATTCGATCTCCAGCAGCGAGTGAAACAACTTCATCGCTCCAACCATCAATTAGCGCCAAAACAGTTTCTAGTTTTAACAAAGCGCTCTTCTGGGCAGGTGATTCTTCAGGTGTGAAAATTCCATTATCTAGAGCAAATGAAATTGCTTCACCTTCGCTGGCACCTTCTTGCATACCCTCGAAGGCTTCTTGCGCCTGGCGTTGAATCGCATCGATATCGATGTGAATACCTTTTCCATATTCAACGACAGCGCTTTGAATATATGAAACCAGCCAAGGGTTATGGGCAAATAAACGAGCAACAGCGCCTTCGCGAAGTGCATGGAAGATAAAGACTTCAGATTTAGCGATCTCTAAATCAACCGCCCAATTTTCAATATTTTCTGGAATAACAATGGCGCGAGCGGGATCTAGTAGCGGCAAGCCCACATCGTGAGCTCCCGTAACACTGGTTGCAAGGGTGCCAATCGACTGCCCTAGTTGAGTTGCAATCATGGTGCCGATAAATGAGCGCAGCATCGCAGTGATCATCTCGATCGGAGGCTGGCCCTGCTCGGGATCTGCAGCCTGCGCGTTCATCGCCTGATCCATCAAATTAGAGATAGCAGAAGATAAACCTGCCGCAAGGGGCTCGATTGTCTTATGCCAACCGGGCATAGTTTCAAGAACCCAATCCATTCGGCTCACCGCCATTGGAGCAGAGCCTGATGCTGGAAATGAAGTCGCTTCGTTTAACCAAATCTCTGAAATTTCAAAGGCGCTTTCAACTACCGAAACTTCTTTTGTTCCAAGTGGTTTCAAGCCTTGCGTTGTTACAAATTTACGGGCGGTATCTCTTGCCGTTGTAATCGAAAGGACTTCTTCTTTTCCATCCGCATTGGTCTTGCCAAATTGCGAGAAGATAGAAGTAAATGGATTTACAAAACCTGCTGGATTAATTCCTAGTTGTTCAAACTGCGCCTTCATCTGCTCTTGCATCTGACGCATCATCGCTTCGAAATCCGGACGGCCTTCATTTCCAGAATCATCGGGATCGTTGGCATCATCAGGGGTAAATCCAAAACCGGCCAAAGTCCGTCTCCATTCTGCGTTACTTTTATGGTGTTTTACCTACAACACCTTGGATGCGAAATTCCTTCCCGCAGGCGCTAGGCTATCTAACATGTCCAACGCTTTCACGGCTCTAATTTGGTGGGTAATTCCACTCGCAGGCCTGCTGGGCGCGCTTGGCTATGTCGTATGGGTTACCCAATTTAAATCAAAGTTTGAATCTGAAACCACCCGCTCTGTCGGCCAATTTCAACGCTTTCAAGACTCCTTCCGCAGCGCTGAGATAACGACAAACATCCCGGCAACCACTGACGATTTAACTGATCCATCTACCGATGGCGCACCTGCGGGCTCAAGTACCAGCGACTAATTTCTCGTGACCGTTCGACTTCCTCGCACCACATCACTGGTTTTAGCCCTCTTCTTTGGATGCGCTTTTCTAGCTCCTCTTCCATTTGTAGTTTTGATGCCGGGAAATGCGCAGAATGTTCTAGATCAAAGCGCTAAAGAGAAGACGATTGCGCTCTCCAAGACCGCGCCAGATTCACTAAAGCTTTATCCCAGCGATGGCAACCTTTACTTACTTTCAATTCTTATAACCAATCCAGCTGCTTATGTAACGGGCGTTGAACTTCTTTACTCATGGATGAAGAGCGAATATGCAGTGATGCCGAGATCGCTTTTTTATAAAGATGGTCGCAGTGCAGAGGCAGAGAAAGCAATTGCCAAAACTGAGATGGTTGATTCGCAGATCGCTGCTAAATCAGTGGCGCTTGCCTATTTGGAAAAGTATTACCCACAATCTTCAACAGTTGCGATCAAACCAAGTGATCTGAATATCTCCTTGGCCAAGACCGGCGGCCCAAGTGGTGGACTCGCTTTTGCAATTGGAATAGTTGAATTGCTTACCAGTGAGAATATTTTGCAGGGCAAGAGCGTCGCGGTGACAGGATCAATTGATGGCGCTGGAAAAGTGGGAAGTATCGGGGGAGTTGCTGAGAAAATTTTGGCGGCAAAGAAGGCTGGTGCAACTCTTGTCCTTGTCCCACAGGCTAATTGCCAAGACCTTGCGCCAAATATTGCAAGAATTCCATCTGGGATTAAAGTTGCAGCGGTTGGCAGCCTAGAAGAGGCTATAACCGCGCTCAATTCGGAAGACCCGCGAGGGTGCGCTAACTTAGGAGCATGATGAAAAAGCCAAGCCCGCTAGCAATTACCTTAACTATTCTGGCAGTTATCACTGGCGCACTCGTTGCGTTGAGTGGTTTCTATGTCGATTGGCTCTGGTTTAACTCAGTTGGCTTCACCGATGTTTGGACAACTGTCTTAACAACCAAGGTCGCACTATTTGTAATTGCTGGGCTCTTAACATCGTTAATTATTTCGCTAAACATTTATCTAGCGTTTCGTCGTCGCCCGTTCTACGTTCCAACATCAGTTGAGGCCGACAACTTGGAGCGCTACCGCGCAACAATCGATCCAATTCGTAAATTAGTTTTCGCCGGAATTGTTTTAATCCTCTTCTACTTTGGTGGAACAAGTGCAACTAATCTCTGGACCTCATGGCTGCTCTTTAGAAACTCAACTGAATTTGGTGTTCAAGATCCACAATTCGGTCTAGACATCTCCTTCTTCGCATTCCGCCTCCCGTTCTGGCAGACACTTATCGGTTGGGGAATTTCAACTTTAATTTTGGCAACCTTGGCCAGCGCTGCGGTGCACTACCTCTACGGTGGAATTCGTCCGCAGGTTCCACAAGAGCGCACAACAGTTGCAGCTCGCGTGCAGCTCTCTGTTCTTCTTGGCTTAATCGTTCTCTTGAAGGCTGTTGCTTACTGGTTCGACCGTTACGCGTTAGCTCTTAAAGAGAGCAGATTGATTACTGGTCTGACATATACAGATGTAAATGCAACACTTCCCGCCAAATCAATCTTGGCAGCGATCGCGGTTATCTGTTCGCTTCTCTTCTTCGCAAATATCGTCCGCAAGTCATGGCTACTTCCTGCTGCTGGTACAGCACTTATGGTTGGCGCATCAGTACTTATCGCGGGTGTTTACCCAGGTGCAGTTCAGCAGTTCCAGGTAAAGCCATCTGAATCTTCAAAGGAAGCGCCATTTATTCAGCGCAATATCGATGCCACCCGTGATGCCTATGGCATTGCCGGCGTTGAGATGAAGGATTACCAGGCAACGGTTTCTACTAATTCAGGACAGCTAGCAAATGATGCAGCGACCATTGCAAATATTCGTTTGATGGATCCAAACGTTCTCTCTGCAACATTCCGTCAGCTACAGCAGATCAAGCCTTACTACTCATTCCCAGAATCACTCGATATCGATCGTTACACAGTCAACGGCGTGCAACGCGATGCTGTTGTTGCAGTTCGCGAACTAAATATCGAAGGTAACCCAAGCCGTAACTGGATTAACGATCACTTGGTTTACACCCACGGTTTCGGTTTTGTTTCAGCATTTGGAAATACCGTTGATGCTGACGGCAAGCCAAACTTCTTGGTTGGAGATCTTCCTCCAACAACTGGACTTGGAAAGTTCCAACCACGTATTTACTTCGGTGAGAACGTTCCTGATTACTCAATCATCGGTGGACCAAAGACTGATACACCAGTTGAATTCGACTATCCAGATGATGCTTCAGCAAATGGACAGAAGAACTACACATACACCGGTAAGGGCGGCGTCCCAATGGGCGGCCTCTTTAAGAAATTGCTCTTTGCAATTCAATATCAAGAACAGCGCATCGTTCTCTCAAGTTTGATCAACTCAGAATCAAAGATTCTCTACAACCGTTCACCACGTGATCGCGTTGCCAAGGTCGCACCATGGCTAACTCTTGATGGAGATCCATACCCAGCGATTGTTGATGGCAAGATTCAATGGATCATCGATGGATACACAACCAGCGCTGGTTACCCATATTCACAGACCACAGCACTTGGTGCAGCAACAACTGATGCCCTAACTACAAATTCGGGAGCGGTTACTGCGCAGCGAAATCAGAACATTAACTACATCCGTAACTCGGTAAAGGCCACTGTTGATGCCTATGACGGCACAGTAGTTCTCTACCAATGGGACGAGAAGGATCCAGTCCTAAAGACCTGGATGAAAGCCTTCCCAAATTCAGTTACTCCAAAGAGCGAGATGTCGAAGCAACTGCTTGAGCACATCCGCTACCCAGAAGATATGTTCCGCGTACAACGCGATGTACTTAGCTCGTATCACGTGCAGACTGCATCAGCGTTCTACGGTGGACAAGATTTCTGGCGCGTACCTCGTGATCCTTCAACATTCGGAGCAAATGCCGGAGCGCAACCTCCGTATTACATGACTCTAGAAATGCCAGGTTCAGATAAACCTACATTTACCTTGACGACTCCATTTGTTCCACGTGGTGGCCGTGAAAACCTTTCCGCATTCGCAGTTGTAGATTCAAATAACGGTCCAAATTACGGAAAGATCACCGTTCTCCAATTGCCACGAAGCACAAACGTGGCAGGTCCTTCACAGGTTGCATCTAACTTCGAAGCAAAGCCTGAGGTTGCAAACTCACTCTCCTTGCTACGTCAAGGTGGATCAGATGTTGTACTCGGTAACTTGTTGACGCTACCTGTTGGTGGCGGACTTCTATACGTACAACCGGTCTACGTGCGAGCAACTTCTAACACTGCTGCATATCCATTGCTTCAGAAAGTTCTCGTATCTTTCGGTGATGTAATTGGATTCGATAGTTCACTTAAGGGTGCACTTGATCAAGTATTCGGTGGTAACTCCGGTACTTCTTCATCAGGATCACCGGTTACAGCGACAACCAATAACGCATCTGATGATCTAAAGGCAGCGTTGCAAAATGCGAGACAAGCACTTGCCGACGGTAATGCTGCTCTTGCAAAGGGCGACTTTGCTGCTTATGGTCGTGCACAAGATCGCTTAAAGGCTGCACTTGCCGCTGCTATCGCTGCTGAAGGACGCAAGTAATTTCTATTCGCTTCAATTAAGCATTGATTAAGCATTGATTAAGCGGATTTGGCTATTACTTCTCCACCCTTTAGACTGACACTTCCGACGCGGGGTGGAGCAGCTCGGTAGCTCGCTGGGCTCATAACCCAGAGGTCGTAGGTTCAAATCCTGCCCCCGCTACTAGTAATTACGATGAAATCTGAGGTCCGGCCATGGCTAACCAAGTTACGACTATCGTCAAGATCAAGCACAAGGATCGCAACCGCAAGACCGTTTTCTTCCGCGGAATTCTTGCCTTTCCTGTCGCCATCTTCGTGGCTACTTTTGCACAGTCTTCATTTAGCGAAAGTGAAAGTTGGGCTGCTGGAACTGCGGGCGTAATTGTTCTGCCAACACTTCTAGCAATCGTTTTTCGTGGAAAATACCCAAGTTATGTATTGACCTTTAACCATGCGGTAATTGAACTATCAACTCGCCTTGCTTCATATGTATTGATTTTGAACGACAAGTACCCATCAATTGAAGCGAATTCAAAAGTTGCTGTTCTCTTCCCAGATGTTGAGGGTGGAAAGAAGCTAAACCGCTGGTTACCGCTAGTTAAATGGTTCTTGGCTATCCCTCATTACATCGTTGGCGCTATCTACCTAGTTATTTCACTAGTTGTAACCGTGATTGCCTGGGTTCAGACTTCGATTACAGGTCGATATCCAGAATGGGCCGGAGAAATCGTGCTTGGCACAATCGCATACTGGAATCGTGTTCAGGGTTATATGTTGTTACTTGTTACAGACAAGTACCCAACTTTCCGCCTTAAGAAATAATTTATCTAATTAATTTATCTAATTGTTAGTGAATTAGTAACTACAAATAAAGAACTAACTGCCATCGCACCTGCTGCATACATCGGTGTTAGCGCACCTGCAGCAGCGATTGGTATTCCAATAACGTTATAGACAAATGCCCAACCCAAGTTAACTTTGATGGTCTTTAGCGTGCGCTTAGATAAATTGAGCGCATCTACAACGCTCATCAACTCAGGGCGCATCAACGTTATATCTGCGGTTGAGATTGCAGAATCTGTGCCCGTTCCCATCGCCATACTTAGATCAGCGGCGGCAAGTGCTGCAGCATCGTTGATGCCATCACCGATCATCAAAACAGTGTGGCCCGCTGACTTTAGAGCGTTTAGGCGATCAAGTTTTTCTTCAGGGAAAGCTCGAGCAATTACATGCTCACCCTTAATCCCAACTGTGCGGGCAATGGCAGCGGCGCTTTCTTCATTATCTCCAGTTATCAACCAAGGGGTAATTCCTTTATCAACAAGAGCGCTGATAGTTGCCGCAGCATCTTCTTTAACCTGATCACCGGTTGCAAATACTGCGATTGCGACGCCATCCCAGGCAAGTACTGAAACGCTATGGCCAAATTCCTCGGCGCGGGTAATTGCCGCTTCAATTCCTGGATCGAAGGTTGTTGCGCTGTGCGCGATTGCCTTAGGTGTACCAATTAGAACTACTGGAGAGATAGCACCAATCAAAACTCTGCCAGCAACGCCGGCGCCAGGAGTTTGGGTAAATTCCATAACATCTTTGCGAACGGCGCCATTGGCAAGTGCGTGAGAAGCGATCGCTTGCCCAATTGGATGATCATTGGCTAATTCAAGAGACAGCGCAGTTGAAAGAATTGTCTTCTCATTTAGAAATTCGGCATAAGTTGCACCGAGAACTTTATGAGCACTGGTTGGAATAGTTGTCTCATGTACCTTCATCACGCCAGTTGTGAGCGTTCCGGTTTTATCCAGGACAACAACATCGACTTTACGAGCTAGTTCTAAAGCACGAGGCTGGCGTAGAACAATTCCGCGAGCAGCGCCACGTCCTGATGCGACGAGCAAAGCCACTGGCGTTGCTAAGCCAAGTGCGCATGGGCATGCGATAACCAATACGGTAATTGCAATTTGAATTGATTCGGCGAGAGAACTTCCTTCACCACTATTTCCCAAGTAGTACCAAGCAAAGAAAGTGCCTATCGCTAGCGTTGTAACAACTGGCACAAAGATTGCTGAGATTCGATCAGCTAAACGCTGAATTGGGGCCTTATTTCCCTGGGCTTGCACCACCATTGCAGTGATACGTGCGAGCTCGGTATCGCTTCCAATGCGGGTGGCGCGCACAATTATGCGGCCATTGTTATTGATTGCGGCACCGATTACTCGAGAGCCTGGACCAACTTCAACAGGAGTTGATTCACCTGTCATCATCGAATTATTTACAGTTGAGATACCTGAGATAACTAAGCCATCTGTTGGAATTCGCGCACCAGGCTTTACAACGAAATCATCGCCGATCTGCAACTCTGAGATTGGAATAATTACTTCCAAGCCTTTACGGAGAACAATTACCTCTTTTGAGCCAAGTGCCAGAAGTGCAGATAGCGCACTGCTCGCACGACGCTTGGCCCGTGATTCAAGGTGACGACCGAGAATTACAAATAGTAGAACTCCAGCAGCGACTTCGGTATAGACATCGCCTTGACCGGTTGAATTTGAATAGATCGACCAACCAAAGGCGCTAAATGAACCTAACGAGATAAGCGAATCCATTGTTGGATGGAAGAAATTACGAATCGCTGCCCGATGAATCGGCAAGGCAACGAGCAAAATTAACGGCGTAGTTAGACCAATTGCTAACCATGCAGTTGGTGAATATAGCGGTGGCAGGATGTTGAAGTAATCGAGGGTTAAGAGAATCTCTGTGT
>JAIYCF010000051.1 GCA_027488165.1 Streptomycetaceae bacterium | reverse complement strand
CAAGCAACACTTGGCTCTAAGGGCGATCTAGAAGCGATGCAAGTTGATGAAGATTTCTTGCGCGCCATAGAATTTGCAATGCCACCAACTGGCGGAATGGGAATGGGCGTCGACCGTTTACTCATGGCGCTAACTGGTCTCGGAATTCGCGAAACAATTCTCTTCCCACTTGTTAAGCCAGAGATCGATTAAACAAAGATCGCCCCATGGTAAAGATTCGTCCCGCCCGCACCAGCGATGTAAAAGCAATTCGTGAGTTAGTGGATTCTTATGCAACTCCTGGTCATATGCTTTCTAAAGAGACGGTTACGCTCTATGAAAGCGTTCAAGAATTTACCGTTGCAGAAGTAGATGGAAAAGTTATCGGTTGTGGCGCGCTCCACGTATTATGGGATGACTTAGCGGAAGTTCGTACAGTTGCAGTCGAAAAGAGTTTTCACAATCAAGGCGTAGGACATTTAATTCTCGAAAAGATAATTGAACGCGCGCGCGAAGTAGGCGTAGAAAGAATTTTCTGTTTAACTTTTCAAACTAAATTCTTTGGCAGCCATGGATTTGTTGAAATTGAAGGAACTCCAGTGGCGCCAGATGTATATAAAGAGCTATTGCGTTCCTACGATGCCGGTGTTGCCGAATTCTTGGATCTCGAAGCGGCTAAGCCAAATACCCTTGGCAACACCCGCATGCTCTTAACTCTCTAGCCGCCTCTTTCAGGCCTAGAACTAGCCCTTTTGGGGAATATCAGACCTAGATCTGGGGTTCTAAGGGGTACAAGCAATCCACCTCGCGCCTTCCCTGCGTTGGGTTATAGGCTTGCAGTAGTCACCAAAAGAAGGAGCCGTGCCCATGTTTGAGCGCTTTACCGATCGAGCCCGACGCGTTGTTGTCTTGGCTCAAGAAGAAGCACGCATGCTCAATCACAACTACATCGGCACCGAGCACATCCTCCTTGGCTTAATCCACGAAGGCGAAGGCGTTGCCGCAAAGGGCCTCGAAGCCCTCGGCATCTCACTTGAAGGCGTACGCGCCCAAGTTGAAGAAATCATCGGCCAAGGACAGCAAGCACCAAGTGGACATATTCCATTTACTCCACGCGCAAAGAAAGTTCTCGAACTCTCACTTCGCGAAGCGTTGCAACTCGGCCACAACTACATCGGCACAGAACATATTTTGCTCGGACTTATTCGCGAAGGCGAAGGTGTTGCTGCACAGGTACTCGTAAAACTCGGCGCTGATTTAAATCGCGTTCGTCAGCAAGTTATCCAACTTCTCTCTGGCTACCAAGGAAAAGAAGCGGCAACATCTGGCGGTCCGGCAGAAGGCACACCATCTACTTCACTTGTTCTTGATCAATTTGGTCGCAACCTCACACAGGCTGCGCGCGAAGGAAAGCTTGATCCCGTAATCGGTCGCGAAACCGAAATCGAACGCGTAATGCAGGTTCTTTCACGTCGTACCAAAAATAACCCAGTTCTAATTGGTGAGCCAGGTGTTGGAAAGACTGCAGTTGTTGAAGGACTTGCGCAAGCAATTTTCAAGAACGATGTTCCAGAAACTCTTAAAGATAAGCAGCTTTACTCACTCGACCTCGGCGCGCTCGTTGCCGGCAGCCGTTACCGCGGTGACTTTGAAGAACGCCTAAAGAAAGTTTTGAAAGAGATCAAAACTCGCGGCGACATTATTTTGTTTATCGATGAGATCCACACACTCGTTGGCGCAGGCGCTGCTGAAGGTGCAATTGATGCTGCCAGCATCTTGAAGCCAATGCTCGCTCGCGGTGAGCTCCAGACAATTGGTGCAACAACTCTCGATGAATACCGCAAGCATGTTGAGAAAGATGCTGCGCTAGAACGTCGCTTCCAACCAATTCAAGTTAAAGAGCCATCAGTTGCTCACACCATTGAAATTCTTAAGGGACTTCGCGATCGCTACGAAACCCACCACCGCGTATCAATTACCGATGGCGCACTTGCTGCCGCAGCAAATATGGCAGATCGCTACATTTCAGATCGCTTCTTGCCAGATAAAGCTATCGATCTAATTGATGAAGCCGGTTCTCGTCTGCGCATCAAGCGCATGACTGCACCCGCCGAACTCCGCGAGTTCGACGACAAGATCGCCGAAGCGCGTAAGGCAAAAGAATCTGCCATTGATGGCCAAGACTTTGAAGGCGCTGCCGCACTTCGCGATAAGGAAAAGACACTTATCGCTGAAAAGGCAGAGGCAGAAAAGAATTGGAAGGCAACTGACCTCGATAAGGTCACTGAAGTTGATGAAGAACTCATCGCTCAAGTGCTTTCTGCATCAACCGGTATTCCAGTATTTAAGTTAACTGAAGAAGAGACCGCGCGTCTGCTTCGCATGGAGGATGAACTACACCGCCGCGTTATTGGTCAAGATCAAGCGATCAAGGCGTTGTCACAAGCGATCCGTCGTACTCGCGCAGGACTTAAAGATCCAAAGCGTCCTGGTGGATCATTTATCTTCGCCGGTCCTTCAGGTGTTGGTAAGACCGAGCTATCTCGCACACTTGCTTCATTCTTATTCGGTGATGAAACAGCGTTAATCCAATTGGATATGTCTGAATACTCAGAGCGCCACACAGCATCACGTCTATTCGGTGCACCTCCAGGTTATGTCGGTTACGACGAAGGTGGACAGCTAACTGAAAAGGTTCGCCGTCGTCCATTCTCGGTTGTTCTCTTCGATGAAATCGAAAAGGCACACCCAGATATCTTCAACTCACTTCTTCAAGTACTTGAAGATGGTCGCCTAACTGATTCACAGGGTCGCACCGTTGACTTCAAGAACACTGTAATCATCATGACTACCAACCTCGGTACTCGCGATATTTCAAAGAGCCTCGGCCTTGGTTTTGCCAACGTCGATGACGATCTAACAAATTACGATCGCATGAAGGGCAAAGTTCAAGATGAACTCAAGAACCACTTCCGCCCTGAGTTCCTTAACCGTATCGACGATGTAATCGTCTTCCACCAGTTAACTAAGGATCAGATCATCAATATCGTTGATCTCATGATCGCTAGCCTGGATGATCGCCTGAAGGCGAAAGATATGGGTATCGAGCTAACTCAGGCTGCCAAGGATCTACTTGCTGCTCGTGGTTACGATCCACTTCTCGGTGCGCGTCCGCTGCGTCGCGTTATTCAACGCGAGATCGAAGATGCACTTTCAGAGCGAATTCTCTTTGGCGAACTAAAGGCTGGCGAGATTATCGTTGTAGATGTTGAGGGCGTCGATGCTGAAGCGAAGTTCACTTTCGCTGGTGCACCTAAGGCGACAATGCCTGATTCACCTGAAGATCTAGCTGAAGCAACTAAATAATTTAGCTAGCTTTTAAGGAATCTTCTTACCGGGATTTAATATCCCGTTAGGGTCGAAAGTTTTCTTGATCTCTCGTTGTAGCGATGCAACTTTTGGTGAGATTTCATTCGATACAAAACTCGATTTAATCGAGCCAATGCCGTGTTCGCCACTCGCTGTTCCACCAAGTGATTGTGCGATCTCAACGATTCGGGCAAAGGCTTGCTTTGCGCGATCGGCAGCAGCGATATCTCCGTGGTCATGAACAATTGTGGGATGCATATTTCCATCGCCAGCATGGCCAAAGATTCCAATAACCAAATTGGTTTCGCGGCTTAGCGCTTCTACCTTTTCAACAAATTCTGCAATTTTTGTAATGGGTAGGGCAACGTCGTCGAGCAGCGTTGCGCCCATGCGTTCTAGCGCTGGGTAAGCAAGCTTTCTTACCCGAATTAAATCTGCGGCATCTGCAGGATCATCTGAGTAAACACCATCGATTAGATCGAACCCTTTACAAGTTTCTAGCGCTGCTTCACAGAGCGAATGGTTTTCATCAAGTTGCATCAACAGAACACTGCCAGCTACTTCAAAGCCAAGTGGGTGCCAAGCTTCAACTGCTTTCAAAGTTGTCTGATCAACGATCTCTAGCATCGATGGGCGATATTTGAGGAGTGCGGCTGCTGCTGCAGCAGCCTTGGTAACGCTAGGAAAAGTCGCGATAAGAGTTGCTGGGGGAGCAGGGCGAATTTCTAAGTTAAGGGTTAACTCGGTAATGATTCCTAAAGTCCCTTCAGAGCCGATAAATAAGTGGGCAAGATCGTAAGTTGTTACAGATTTCTTAGTTGCGCTTCCAAGCTCAATGACTTCACCAGTTGCTAAAACAACTTGCAGAGCGCGCACGTGTGCAGAGGTAACTCCGTATTTAACACAGCACATTCCGCCCGCATTTGTTGCAGCATTTCCACCAAGAGTCGACCATTCGCGACTTGCGGGATCTGGCAGATAAGCCATACCGACTTCTTTGGCAGCGTTATCTAAATCAATATTGATTACACCTGCTTGCACGCGAGCGATTTGATTTGCTGGATCGATCTCAAGAATTTGGCTCATCTTCTCAAGCGAGATAACCAAACTCTGCGCATCAGAATTAGCGCCACCCGATAAGCCGCTTCCGGCACCGCGCGTAACAACTGGAATCTTGTTTTCGTTGGCAAAAGCTAGCGCCTTGGAGATTTCAGTTACATTTTTTGCGAGTAGAACTGCAAATGGTGCAGCGCTTTCTGCAAATGGTGCGTGATCGCGAGAATAAGAAGAGGTGATATCGGGATCGGAGATAAGAGTTGCATCTGGGCCAAGTGCTGCGGCTAGCGCT
>JAIYCF010000126.1 GCA_027488165.1 Streptomycetaceae bacterium | reverse complement strand
CGCGACGACCGCGACGAAGTCCGACTCCACCGAAGATGCGATCTAACAAACCACGTAAGAACCAGAGAAAATCTGCACCGTAGTAACCGTTTTCGCCGCCAATACTTTCAATTGCTTGCCAGATAGATGCGGCGCTTGCTTCAGTATTTGATTCGCGACGATCGCGCAGCACCATTTCACCAGCCCATTCGGGATCGCCTTGAGCTTTCTGCCAGGGCGCAGTTGGAAATGCGGCATCGGACCAACGAGTAATTACATCGCGATCTGCAATACGCGAAAGCGCCAAAGTAATCGCGCCTTCGACATCGATAAAACCTTCTGGTGGTGGCGGAATAATCGCATCAATACTCTTTGCCGGATCTGCAACAACTTCGCTGATTAATGATTCAACAAGTGGGCGGGCTAGTGATGTTGGTACCGGTGTTACAAAACCGATCCAAAGACTAGAAAGTTTTGGAGTCAGAACAGGTACCGAAACAATCCAGCGCTTGCGAAGGCCCGATAGCTTGGCAAATTTCTGCATCATGTCGGCGTATGAAAGAACTTCTTTGCCGCCGATGTCGCAGATCTTTCCGACCGGTTGCTTGAGCGAAGCGGCCTGACGCAAGTAATAAAGCGCATCGCGAATAGAGATTGGCTGCGTTAAATTCGAGACCCATTTTGGTGTGGTCATAATCGGCAAGCGATGCGTTAGGTGGCGCAACATCTCAAAGGATGCTGAGCCCGAACCGATGATGATTCCGGCGCGTAGTTCTAAAACAGGAACCGATGTTGACGCCAACTGTGCACCCGTATTCATTCGCGATGCTAAATGTTGGCTCCGGTTCTTATCGTTGGCGATTCCGCCTAGATAAACGATCTGTTTAACGCCCTGTTTTTCTGCAGCAAGTGCAAAATTGCGCGCCATTTCAGATTCAATATCGTCGAAGTTCTTTCCTAAATTAATTGAGTGCAAGAGATAGAAAGCTGTATGAACTCCCTTAAGTGCGCGATCAAGATCAGATACGACAGTGGCATTACCTTCGACGATATCTACATCTTTAGCCCAAGGTTGTTCGGCAACTTTCTGCGCATCGCGCACCAAAATACGCACGTCGCATTTATCGCTTACCAAGTCGCGTACCAAGCGGCCACCGACATAGCCCGATGCGCCAGTTACAAGTATCAAACGCCCTGAATTCTGCGAGTTCATGGTGAAGAGCCTAGACTCTGAACATGGCTTCTTCTAATCGACCTCGCGTCGTAATTCTGGGCGCAGGCTTTGGCGGGCTAACTGCTGCCAAAGCGCTTGCTAAAGATGCCGATGTCACCGTTGTTGATCGCCATAACTTCCAAACATTTCTGCCTTTGCTCTATCAGGTAGCAACTGCTGGCCTTGCCGCAGATCATGTAGCGCACCCAGTCCGTGGCGCGCTTCGCAAGAGCGGTGTGAAATTCCGAATGGGTTCTCCAATCTCGGTCGATCATAAAAATAAGTCAGTAAAACTCGACTCTTCAGAAGTTCTTGAATTTGATCACTTAGTTGTTGCACTTGGTTCTGCGACTGCCGACTTTGGCGTTGCCGGAGTAAACGAGCATGCACTTGGTATGAAGAGCGTTCATGAAGCAATCGGTATTCGCGCCGAGGTAATGCGTCGCTTTGAAGATCTCTGTCGCTTTGAAGATCAGACCAGACTTTCATTAAGCGTTGTTGGCGGCGGACCAACTGGCGTTGAAATGGCTGGAGCACTCGCCGAGTTAAAGCGCGGTCCACTTAAAAATGATGAGGCAAATGCCGCAGAACATATCGATATCTACTTGATTGAAGCTGGGCCAAGAATTTTGCCGATGTTTAGCGAAAAGTTATCAGCGCGAGCTAAAAAAGATTTAGAAAAACTCGGAGTCAAAGTTCTGTTAAATACCGCAGTGCAAGAGGTTAAGCCGCGCCAGATTCTGGTGAAAGGTGCGGATGCAATTCCATCTGAAGTAACAATCTGGGCTGCCGGTGTTAAGGGTGAACCAACTGGAGGCTTACTAAACTTACCTTTAGAAGGATCCCGCATAAGTGTTGCCCAGAACTTGCAGGTAAATCACTATCCGCATATTTGGGCGATCGGTGATATTTCAAGTGCCAAAGGCGCAGATGGTGGTTTCTTGCCGATGGTTGCACCTGTTGCAATGCAGCAAGGTCGTTGGGTTGCAAAACAGATAATGCGTGCCGCGCGCGGACAAGCGCTACAAGATTTTAAGTATCTAGATAAAGGTTCGATGGCAACGATTGGTCGTCACAAAGCGATTGTGCAATTTAAAGGTATTCAGATCACGGGAATTCCTGCTTGGTATGCCTGGTTATGGCTGCATTTGTTCTACTTACTAGGCGGTCGTAACAAAATCGGCACAATTGCAGACTGGACCTGGAACTACCTAACCTTCGACCGCGGTAATCGCCACATCATGGATAGTCTGTAAGTAAATGGCGCAATACCTAGATTTACGTGGCCATCAGACTTATTGCTACGAATGGGAGAACAACGGCGAGGCAGTCGTTATGTTGCATGGCGGACTTAGCCAAACTTCTCATTGGGATTATGTATTAGCCCCAGATCTAGAACCTGATTTTCATTTATTTGCCTACGATCGCACCGGACACGGATACACCGGCGATCGCGAAGGATCTTTCCACTTCGATTATCAAATTAAAGAGGCGATCGCCTATCTCGAAGATATTGTGAAAGAGCCAGCACATTTGATTGGTTGGTCAGATGGCGGAATCATCGCGATGTCAGTTGCGATTGCGCGTCCTGAACTAGTCAAATCACTGGTTCTAATCGGCGCTAACTACCACCATTCAGGCACAAGTATCGAACTTCCATTCTCTGAACCAAGTGATGAAGACAAGGCTGAATACGCGGCGACTTCACCGGATGCACCACATACCTTGACTGAGAAGATTAAGAAGATGTTGGCTATCTGGGAGAGTGAACCGGAAATTCCGGTAAGTGATTTAGCGAAGATTCAATGTCCTACCTTGGTTGTTGCAGGCGATGACGATGTTATTTCGCACGAACACACCCTGGAGATGTATCGCGCAATTGGTTTGGGCCAACTAGCAATTATTCCTGGCACTTCACATGGCGCACCGAAAGAAAAGCCAGCGCTATTTAGCGCGATTGTGCAGCAGTTTTTAACGGATTTAAGTTATCCGGTAACGAAGATGCCGATACGACGCGTTAGCAATCAACCGGAATAATAGTTCCGGTCTTCACATCATAAATAGCACCAGCAACTGTTACACCTTCACGCAGTAATGGATAAGCGCGGATGCGGTTCACATCGGTTGCGAGCGCTGCTTCTTGATTGCTAGTAGTGCGAAATTCAAGTGAACGAGTATCAACGCCAAACTTTTCATCGATTAGCGCATGGATATCTGCTTCATCTCCGCTAGCCATCGCACAATCAGTATGTGGCATCACCAAGATTCGATCAACGTTTAACAAGTAAGTTGCCAAAACCAGTGTGCGGATAACATCCTCAGTCACACGTGCTCCGGCGTTACGTAAGATCTTGGCATCGCCAGAACGCATTCCCACAACGGAGAGCGGATTGATTCTTGAATCCATGCAGGTAACGATCGCTAAACCTTTAGCCGCCGATCCACTTAACTCTGAATATTTAAATGTCGTGGCGTATTCGGCATTAGAGGCCAAAACTTCTTTAAATTGATCATGAGGGAACGAATAATTTTTCATCGCCGCCCCTTTGCATCTGGGTAAAAATGGAGCCCCCCGTCAGGATTGAACTGACGACCTGCGCATTACAAGTGCGCTGCTCTACCACTGAGCTAGAGAGGCTTGCTGCCCCAGTGAGGCAACGGGCGTAATTATGGCAGTTATAGCCATAATCTAAAAATCAACGAGATCTACCGAGCCAAAGGGTAGGTTTGCCCGCATGCGATTGGGCGTTTTAGATGTGGGCTCGAATACCGTCCACCTTCAAGTAGTTGATGCTCATCCCGGCGCCCGTCCGAGCCCAGCAACTAATCAAAAGGTTGAACTGCGTCTTCACGAGTATTTAAATATTTCTGGCGAGATAACGCCCGAAGGTGTCGAGCTTTTAGAAACTGCAATTGCCGATGCAATTTCACACGCTAAAGAGTTTAAGACCGAGGAAATCTTGGCTTTCGCTACATCAGCGATCCGTGATGCCAAAAACGGAAAAGAAATATTGCTTGAGATAAATAAGAAGTTCGATATTGATCTACAAGTTCTTTCTGGTGACGATGAAGCGCGCATGACATTTTTGGCGGTACGCCGTTGGCTGGGATGGTCGAGTGGAAGACTTTTGGTTTTAGATATTGGAGGTGGATCGCTAGAAATTGCCGTTGGCGACGATGAAAGCGCTGAAGCAACCGTTTCTCTGCCCCTTGGTGCATCACGCCTGACACGCGAGTATCTAACTTCTGATCCTCACACTTCAAAAGAGATCAAGGCTTTAGAGAGTTATGTAATGGATTCGGTAAAGAGTTCGGTACCTGAAAACATTATGGACCATATCGCAGATCACTTTGTAGCAACCAGTAAGACTTTTAGAACACTGGCCCGTCTTGGCGAACATTGGTTTGATGACAATCCAAAGTATTTAAAGATTAACTCGCTTACAAAAATGATTCCTAAGCTCCAGTCGATGTCCAACAAGGAACGTGCTGAGCTCCCAGGTGTTTCTCAGAGCCGAGCGCGGCAGATAGTCGCTGGCGCCATTGTTGCCCGCACCACGATGGAACGTCTGCATATAAATGAACTTGAAATCTGCCCTTGGGCGCTGCGCGAAGGCATTGTTTTACGCTGGCTCGACTGGATGGAACGTTAATTCCTTAAACGATGGGCTCGTCAATCCAATCGCAAGCAATAACTTCTCCATCTCGGCAATGCAAAACAATTGCCTGAGCTGGCTCTAGTTCGCGGTCCATTGATTTAAAGTACTTCTTGCCAACTAACTTCTTAACTAACTTAGGAATTATCGGATTATGGCTGCAAACTAGCGCCGGAATACCGCGATCCATCAGATCTTGAATGTAATCTAATGAAACTTCTTTATCCTTCTCATATCCATATTCAGATAAATCTGCAGAATAAATCGGCGTTAACTCCATAGCGCGAGTCATTGGATCAACTGTTTCAGTGCAGCGAAGAGCATCTGAAGTGTGAACTTCTTTTGCTCCATACGGCAAATAAATCGGAAGCAATCGCTTTGCTTGTAATTGACCTCTATGTTCTAGCGGACGATCTCCATCGTCTCCATCCCAATCGGTGCGCTTTAGCGCCTTGGCATGGCGCAATAAAATTATGGGGAAGGTATCTGTCCCAAACTCTAGAAAAAAATCAACGATCTTGCGATCGTCTTTATTGGTTAACTTGTCTTTCGCTTTCTTGGGGGTCAGCCATTCCAACTGATCTACTTCTTCGGGATTTGGTTTTCCCTCTTGAGTTGCATTCGCTTGTGCTGCCCAATAACGAACTTCCTTTGGAGCGCCCTCTAATTTGTAAATTACATTTCCAATTTCAGGGCCAAAGGTTGATGTGTATCCAGTCTCTTCTAATACTTCACGATAGGCAGTTGCAATATGGGATTCGTTGTTTTCAACTTTTCCCTTTGGTAGCGACCAGTCGTCATAACGCGGGCGATGAATGAGTGCAATTTCAATTTCTGAGTTTTCATTTTTACGCCACAGCACCGCTCCCGCTGCTTGAATTAGCGGAGTTGCTTGGTCATTACTCATGGTCTGACCTTTCGGTAGCGCTTTACGTATATGTCCTGAAGGTCATGCAATGGCTCACCAGCACCATTTGTTGTTATGCGCTTCCAAGAAGTGTTTTCTTGATGCCAACTTGCCGTCTTTTCGCTCATTGAGAGATCAATAATCTCCTGCAAAGCGCTCTTATGCGCTGGACGTTCAATACGAACTAAACTTTCAACACGGCGATCTAAGTTTCGGTGCATAAGATCTGCGCTGCCAATCCAGAATTCGTTCTCTCCTCCATTTACAAAGTGGTAGATACGAGAATGCTCGAGAAACCTGCCCAGAATTGAGCGGACTTTTATATTCTCGGAAAGCCCAGGTATTCCTGGACGAATTGAACAGATTCCACGTACAACCAGGTCGATCTTCACTCCTGCTTGTGATGCGGCATATAGCGCTTCAACGAATTCTTCATCGAGTAATGAATTTAACTTCATCTGGATTCCAGATGGTTTGCCAGCCTTAGCATTTTCAATCTCATTGGAAATTTTGTCGAGCAAGCCACTTCGTAGAGTGCGTGGTGCTACGAGCAGCCTTGAATATGTGGAATGTGGGGCAAACCCGGATAGTTGATTAAACAATTTTGTTAAATCTTCAGTTAAAACTGGATCAGCGCTAAGGATTCCTAGATCTTCGTAGAACCTGGCAGTTTTTGGATTGTAATTTCCAGTTCCGATATGGCAGTAAAGGCGAAGTCCTTGCGCTTCATCGCGAACTACGAGAGATAACTTGGCGTGGGTTTTAAGTCCCATCAGACCATAAACCACATGCACACCAGCAGCTTCTAGCTTTCTTGCCCAACGCACATTTGCCTGTTCATCAAATCGTGCACGAATTTCGATTACTGCCAAGACTTGTTTTCCTGCTTCTGCGGCTTCAATCAACGCTTCGATAATTGGGGAGTCACCAGAAGTTCGATAGAGCGTCTGTTTGATCGCTAAAACATCAGGATCTTGGGCCGCATGCTGCAGAAACTGAACCACCGATGAAGTAAAGGATTCATAGGGGTGATGGAGCAGAATCTCGCCTTGGCGGATTGCAGCGAAGAATAGATCGGGCTCTTCAGAATCAACCTCGCTGAGCGATGCCACTGTTCGTGATCTAAATGGCGGAAACTTCAATTTCGGTAGATCTAAATCTGCAATTTTTGTTAAATCAGTTAAATCCAATGGTGCGGGAAGTGAGAGAACGTTCGCAGGATTTATATCTAGCTCTTCGCAGAGCGTCTTAAGTAAATGCTGGTCAACACCCTCTTCAATTTCTAAGCGCACCGGTGGGCCAAAGCGGCGGCGAGCCAACTCTTGTTCAAGAGAGTTAAGTAGATCTTCAGTATCTTCTTCTTCAAGTTCAATATCTTGATTTCGCGTTACTCTGAAGGTGTAGTGGTCTTGGATCAGCATTCCCGGAAAGAGTTCTTGTAGATGAATTGCAATCAAATCTTCAAGTGGTAAGAAGCGTTTACTGCTTGGTGCAGGACTTACTGAAACAAAGCGCGAAAGAATAGGCGGCACCTTTACGCGCGCGAAGTATTCTTCAGAACTCTTTGGGTTCTTAACAATTACCGCAAGATTTAGCGATAGCCCTGAAATATATGGGAAAGGGTGTGATGGATCGACGGCAAGTGGTGTTAAAACGGGGAAGATGCGATCGCTGAAGATGCGCGATACATGCGCTCGTTCATCATCGGATAAATCATCCCAATGGATAATTTCGATCTCATGGGTTTTGAGTTCTGGAGAAATAACCTTTTTATAGAGCTGGGCGTGACGTAAAGTTAACTCGCGCACCCGTACAGATATTGCCTCGAGAAGTTCGGCTGCCGTAAATCCTGCTGAATTGACTAGATGCGGATTTGTTTCTAACTTGCCTAGAACTGATGCAACTCGAACCATATAAAACTCGTCCAGGTTTGATGCAAAAATCGTTAAGTATCGAACTCGTTCTAGTATTGGGATCGAAGTATCTTCGGCCATTTCCAAGACACGTTCGTTGAAGGAGAGCCAACTAATCTCTCTATCAATCAGATGTGCTGCTTCGGGCATAGACCTAGTCTCTCTTGCTTAGATGAATTTTGAGTAATCGGTAGGTGGACAGCGGCTAAACGGGCCAGCTGATTGGAGATGGGTATTTCGCACTTCGTCCATCCCCTGATGATTTACCGCGCAAGCGTCGCCAAATCCAAGGAAGTGCGAAGGTCACGAACCAAATTACAGATATTGCGCGCTTCTTTAACCAGGGAGTTTTCTGAGAAGGCGGCAATGGAATTCGCCAAGCAGGATCAAATTCATATCCAAGTCTTTCAAGTAGCGCTTGGGCAACTCGATTATGGCCTTCGGCATTTAAATGTAAGCGGTCAAATGCTAGAAATCGACTGTCGTTAAAGAAAGTTTCTTGATTAGCATCAACAACTATTGCACCGACTTCAGCGCCAACTTTGCGAACACCTTTATTGAATTCACCAAATCGAGCAGCCCATACATCAGAGCCGCGACCTGTGTTGCCGGTACGTTCTAAAACTGTAAACAACATAAGTGTGGCACCAGATGCAGCGGCGCGACGAACGGCATCTGCATATAAAGTTTGTGCAACTTCTGGTTTATAACTTGGGCGAAGCGCATCATTGGCACCAGCGTGAAAAGTTAGCAGCGTTTCGGGACCTGTCACATAGGAAAGCGCCACAGGAAGCTGATCATCAATTACCTGCTTCAGTAACTTTCCACGAATCGCTAAATTTACGTAAGTAAAGCCAGGTGCTTCTTTTGCCATTACATCGGCGATGCGATCGGCCCAGCCACGATATTGGCCATTGACCATTTCATCAGACATGCCTTCGGAGTAAGAATCTCCGCAGACAATTAAACGTGTGTACTTCATCAATCCCTAACCTTTACTTACGGCGCTGCTCATCTACCCAGAACAGCGCAATCGAAGTTGCAACGCTGGCGTTGAGAGATTCAGTTGTTGCGCGCATTGGAATTGAAACCACGAGGTCGCACTTTTCGCGCACGAGGCGGGAAAGTCCCTTTCCTTCGCTGCCAACCACGATCATGACATTCTCTTTTGCAACCTTCATGCCGCTCAAAGTTTCATCAGATTCACCATCTAATCCGATAACAAAGCAGCCCAATTTCTTCGCGTCATCGATAGTGCGCGCCATGTTGGTTACTTGCGCTACCGGCAGTCGTGCTGCTGCACCTGCTGAAGATTTCCAAGCAGATGCCGTCATTGCTGCTGCGCGACGTTCGGTCATAACAACGCCTGCGGCGCCAAATGCTGCTGCGCTTCGCACAATTGCACCCAAGTTACGTGGATCGGTAACGCCATCTAGGGCAACGATCAAGATCGGATGGTTTGCACGCTCGGTGATTTCTTGGAATGAAGAGTATTGATATGGCTTGATTGCCAAGATAATTCCTTGGCTATTGGCGTTAATTCCTTCGAGTTCAGCACGGTGTACTTCGCGAATTGGAAGTTGGTGATGCAGCGCTAGTTGCAGCGATTCAGCGACGCGATCATCGACATCAATACTGCGCGCAACAATTAACTCTGTTGCCGGAACGCTGGCACGAAGCGCTTCCAGAACTGCGTTACGACCAGAAACAATTTCACCCTTTGGCTTTTCGCTACGACCAGTGCGAGTACGTGGTGCCGCTTTCTTTTCGGCAGCCTTCTTGCGCTTTGCCGCTGCATGGTACGGACGATCTTCAGCTTTAGGTGTTGGGCCTTTACCCTCTAAGCGACGTTTATTTTTTCCGCCGGTTCCGCCGGTGGGTCCCTTTTTAGAACTAGTGCGTGCTGCTCCACGTGGTTTTGCGCTGCCGGCCATTTACTTCTCGCTTATCTGTGAGATAGACCAACGTGGCCCTTGTGCTGTGTCTTCGATACTAATTCCAAGTGCAGCCAAACCATCACGGATCTGATCTGATGCTGCAAAATCTTTTCGCTCGCGCGCTGCAGTGCGTTGCGCCAGAGCTAATTGAATGACGCCATCTAACGCGTTAGTTAGATCTTCTCCGCCGGCGCTAGCAAAATTAGGATCAAATGGGTCGCAACCAAGTACTTCTAGGGCGCCACGAATTTCATTTGCAGACGTCGCTATTATCGCTTTATCGCCGCTAGTGATTGCACTATTTCCTAGGCGCAACGCTTCAGAGATTCCCGCTAGCGCAGTTGGTACCGCTAAATCATCGTTCATGGCATCGGTAAAACCTTGTGAAATAACGGGAGTTGGCGTTGTTCCAAGTATCTCTGTAGCACGAGTTAAGAAACCTTCGATGCGGCGGAAAGCAGTTGCAGATTCGGCTAGTGCTTCATGTGAAAACTCGAGCATTGAACGGTAATGCGCACTACCGAGATACCAACGTAATTCGATTCCGCGCACCGTCTTTAAGAGTTCCGCTACTTGTAGCGAGTTACCAAGTGATTTAGACATTTT
>JAIYCF010000006.1 GCA_027488165.1 Streptomycetaceae bacterium | reverse complement strand
GATCCATCAATTCGCTATAACCCAATCATGACCGATGCCGACATGGCGATGATTAAGGATCCTATTTATTTAGAGATCTCAAAGCGCTTCCATGCAGATCCTGCTTACTTCAGCGAAGTATTTGCACGCGCTTGGTTTAAATTAACTCACCGTGATCTCGGACCAAAGGTTAACTACTTAGGACCAGATGTTCCGAAGGAAGATTTAATCTGGCAAGATCCAATTCCAGCAGGATCAACGTCTTATGATGTTGCAGCTGTTAAGGCAAAGATTGCAGCGACCGGAATTTCTGTTTCTGAACTAGTTGCTACTGCTTGGGATAGTGCTCGCACATTCCGTGGTTCAGATAATCGCGGCGGTGCAAATGGATCTCGTATTCGCCTTGCGCCACAGAAGGATTGGCAAGGAAACGAACCAGCGCGCTTGGCGAAGGTGCTTGCAGCACTTGAACCAATCGCTAAAGAATCAGGCGCAAGCATCGCCGATGTAATTGTTCTCGCTGGAAACGTAGGCGTAGAAGCTGCAGCAAAAGCTGCTGGGATTGAAGTTTCAGTTCCATTTGCACCAGGTCGTGGCGATGCAACAGCTGAGCAAACCGATGCGCACTCTTTCGCTCCACTCGAGCCAATTCATGATGGTTTCCGTAACTGGCAAAAGCAGGAATATTCAGCGCTTCCAGAAGAGCTACTTCTAGATCGCGCTCAACTTATGGGGCTAACCGCACCTGAGATGACTGTGCTGATGGGTGGAATGCGTGCTCTTGGCACAAACTACGGCGGCACAAAGCATGGTGTTTTCACGGAAAAAGTCGGAACCCTTAATACCGATTTCTTCAATGTGCTAACCAGCATGACTTATATCTGGGAGCCAGCAGGAGCAAACCTGTACAACTTACGTAACCGAACAACCGGCGAAGTTAAGTTCACTGCTACACGCGTTGACTTGG
Source organism: Streptomycetaceae bacterium (assembly GCA_027488165.1). Lineage (GTDB taxonomy): Bacteria > Actinomycetota > Actinomycetes > Nanopelagicales > Nanopelagicaceae > Planktophila. The sequence goes on along the minus strand of JAIYCF010000006.1, from coordinate 2,022 downwards.
TCTTCGGATCGAACTCGATTCTGCGTGCATATGCAGAGGTTTATGCCCAAAGCGATGGCCAAGCTAAGTTCGTTAAGGACTTTGTAAGCGCCTGGACAAAGGTGATGAACGCAGATCGCTTCGACCTAAAGAGATGATTTACTTATCTGGATTAGGGACAGTAACGTCACGAACAAATGCTTCGAGATCGTTTACTGACTGCAAGAAACCACGCAAAGTGCGAAGCGTTGCGCCAAAGTTGGTGAATTCCTCGGGCTTTAATCCGTCGACGTCATACATCTTGTTGAACTCGGGCAAAGTCTGAAGCGTCTTTAGAACTGTTGGATCAACCGGTTCTTCAACGCTGTTTAAGTTCGGCACTAGCCCAGCGTTATTAATCTTCACCTGCCAAGCGTATGGAGGAGATATAACCGAGTCTCCACCAAGAATTTGGCTCCAGTGCATGTGATTGCGAAATGCTGCTGATAACAAACGAGTGCGGAAGCCGCGTTCTTTGTAAACCTGGTGTGCGTGCTTAAACACTGCAACGCCTGCCCATTCCATAACACCTGGATCAATCATCGCTCCAGATTTTTCAGCAGAAACTTTTACCCAGTCATCAACTCGTCCAACCATGATTGTGCAAACTGGACCCATTTGTGAAATATCTAAACCTTCAGCCTCACGGCGCTTGAGACCACGTTCTATCGCTTCCGCTACTGCAATAGTTTGTGCAACCGAAAATGAAACGGTGGCGTTTAGGCTCACACCTTGGTAGGTGGCTTCTTCAAAAGCGCTAATTGCTTCGCTAGTTACAGGGATCTTTACAATGATGTTCTTTGCAAGTTTTGAAAAAGCCACCGCTTGATCTGTCAGCGCTTTGGCATCTCGAAAGTTTCGTGGGTCTGTCTGAATTGATAGACGGCCATTGCGGCCATTCTGCTTTTCAAATTCTGCTTCAAAAATCTTTGCAGCATTTATGGAAAGTTCTTCCACCATCGCCCAACCAATTTGGTCATCTGTTGCAGATGGATGGTTCCTGGCATATTCCTTAATGCGACCTACCCAATATTCTTTATCAGCTTTAATGGCGCTTAGCGCAATAACTGGGTTACAGGTTGCTCCGACAATTCCCCAAGTTAGTGCATCTTTTAGCTCTTTTGGATCTGCTGAATCGTTCCAAAGTACTGTCTTGGAATTTTCTTTCATATAAAGGAAAGGTGATTGAGTCATATCAGTATCTTAATTGTCGTTAGCAAGTAAGTAAATTAAATCGTTTTCAGCCATCGTTGACGCTCACTTTCTGAAAATTTCTCTATTGAGTAGCGAAGCGCCGTTCTAGGCATTTCCGTGCAATGCTCCTTTAGAAAAGCTCTAAGCAGTCCCGGATCTCGTTTACCCATTTCGCGTAAGAGCCAACCAACTGCTTTATGCATTAAATCGTGTTTATCGCCAAGGTGGCGCTCTGCCATTTCGTAAGTTGGCTCAAGATCGCCTGCGCGAAGAAAGGCAAAGGTAAAGACCACAGATGTACGTCTTTCCCACAACGATTTACTCTTGGCCAACTTGCTTAGGACTGCCATCGGATCTTCTAACTCGAGTAGATACTCTCCTAATGTTGGCGCTGTAATATCGACTAAATCCCAATTGTTGATATTTCCTGCCTTTAGCTCCCTGATGTAAAAGTTAAAGAGCCTTTTCTTATCGTTTACATCTCTAGATCTCTTAAATTGATTTGTCAGAATAATCAACCCACAGAGACGAATTTCGTGAATATCCGACTCTGTAAGTTTTGCAATCTCGTTAAGTGGTAGATCTTTGTAACGTGCAGCGACTTTACGAGTCTGCGGAACAACTACGCCAATAAATAGATCGCCTTCAGCGTAGTCTCCGGGGCCAGTCTTAAAGAAACGTTGCAACTCAGCCGCTTTTCCAACAGATGCAAGGGCTTTGAGATCTGCAATTGCCTGTTTCGCGCTCATATCTAGATTCTATTCGCTATTCTTTTGTCTAAGAACTTTTGGCTTTACTAATTCGGTTATG
>JAIYCF010000042.1 GCA_027488165.1 Streptomycetaceae bacterium | reverse complement strand
CTGCGGATCATCGCAGACTCTGAATCTAAGAACTTTGCTTCACTAAGTTTCTTAGCGCGAACTTCTTCACTCAATCTAAATACATCTGTACCGCAACCGAGCGGAGTTCCTTGGAAAGTTCCGGTGAGCATTGGTCCACCTGGAACAACTAGCGCTGGAATATCCACTGAAGATGCCGCCATTAACAAGGATGGAATTGTTTTATCGCAACCGCCAAGAAGGACCACGCCATCAATTGGATTAGCGCGAATCAATTCTTCAGTTGCCATTGCCGCCATATTGCGCCACAACATCGCAGTAGGGCGAACCAGAGTTTCACCGAGTGAAACCGCTGGCATATTCAGGGGAACTCCACCTGCTTCCCAGATTCCGTTTTTAACGAACTCCATCACTTCATTTAAGTGAGAGTTGCAGGGAGTTAGATCAGATGCGGTGTTGGCGATCGCAATATGTGGGCGCCCATCAAAGGCATCTTTCGGCAATCCACGGCGCATCCATGCGCGGTGAATAAATCCATCTCGATCTTTGCCGCCATACCAGTGGGCGCTACGCATTTAAAACTCCTCTATTGCACGCTATCGGTGCTGATATCGGTTTGAGTATAGTGACGACATGAAGGCCCTGACTATAACTTCGCCAAATAATTCCATTGTCGAAGATGTTCCAGAACCAGTAGCAGGGGATAACCAAGTAGTTGTTGACGTTACCCGCGTTGGAATCTGCGGAACAGATCAAGAATTCTTCACAGGAGAGATGGTCTATCTCCATAGCAATCAAGCCAAGTATCCAGTTCGCATCGGCCACGAATGGTGTGGTGTTGTTTCACAAATCGGTAAAGGTGTAAATCCGAAATGGTTAGGTCAACGAGTCACTGGTGACACGATGCTGGGCTGCGGAACTTGTTACCGCTGCACATCAGGACGCCAACATGTTTGCGATGATCGCTATGAAATCGGAGTTCGCAATGGTTGGCCAGGTGCTTGCGCGGAAAAACTTCTAGTTCCAGAACGTGCACTGCATGCACTTCCAGATTCAATCGATGATGCCATTGGTGCGCTAATCGAACCTGCAGGAAATTCACTGCGCGCAGTTGAAGCGGCCCTTGCTGGCCCAGGTAAAGAGATTTTGATTTACGGAACCGGCACCATCGGGCTTCTCGCTGCACAACTTGCGCAAGCAGCTGGTGCAAACGTTCACCTTGTTGGACGTAACGAACGCACTATCAAACTTGCTCATGAGATCGGAATCAAAAATGCAGGAACAGATTTAGTTAAACCACGCACGGGCTTTGATGGAATCATCGATGCTACAAACCATAAATCTATTCCACACGAGATTGTTCAGGCAGTTGAACCCGGCGGCCGCGTTGTTTATATCGGTATCTCTGGTGAACCAAGTTTTATTGATTCACGCGATCTTGCGCTTAAAGATGTAACTGCGGTGGGAATCTTGTCAGCATCGCCTGGCTTAAAGGGTGCAATTGAAATTTTTGCTCGCGGAGAAGTTGATCCTCGCCCACTAATTGCTGCGACAATTTCGTTAAATGAAGTACATGATTTCTTTATGGGCAAGCGACCGGCAGGTGCTGGCGATGGCCCCAAGATCCATATCGACCCTCGGATGAAGTAAGGAAAAAAATGACCAGCACATCGTTAGTTGAATTCAACGGCCAAGTTGTAGTTATCTCAGGCGCCGCAACAGGAATCGGCAAAGCTTGCGCTCATTTAATTGCATCTCGTGGGGCCAAAGTTATTGCGCTTGATTTCAATGCCGCAGCGCTTAGCGATTTAGCTAAAGAGTTAAATCTGAACGCAAATCAAATTCATACCTGCGATATTTCTGATCAAAGCCAGATCGATAAAGCAATCTCTGCCATCCTAAAGGATCATGGTCAGATCGATGCGCTAATCAATACTGCCGGAATCGTTGGCCCTTCCAACACAATCCTTGAAGATGTGAAATGGGCAGATTTTGAAAAGGTTCTACAAGTAAATCTCTATGGAGCTATCTGGTTAACTCAAGCAGTTATCCCGGCAATGAAAGATAAGAAGTACGGCCGCATAGTTCATCTGGCATCAATTGCCGGCAAAGAAGGAAATCCAGGCCTTTCTCCTTACAACACCTCTAAAGCCGGCATGATCGGCTTTGTTAAAGGTATTGCTAAAGAAGTTGCACCACACGGAATCGTTATTAACTCACTTGCACCTGCGGTTATCAGCACGCCCATGAATTCAAATACTTCCGATGAAACTTTGAAGTACATGATCAGCCGAATTCCGATGGGTCGTGTTGGCCAACCTGAAGAAGTTGCCGAGATCGTTGCCTTTATGGCATCGAAAGCGTGCTCGTTTACAACCGGCTTTACTTTCGACGCCTCCGGCGGCCGAGCAACTTACTAGTCAAGTAAGAAAAGTATCGTTTTCTATAGATCTTTTTGAGAATGTAGTTACTATCGAGACATGAAACGTATTCTCTTGACTCTGGCGCTCGTATTTTCAACACTGACATTCACTCAACCGGCTCAATCCGCTGAGTTATGCGCGCCGCTAAATGTGGGCTTGGTGGCAGATGACAACCTCACCGTAACAATGAAATCAATCGTCATAACCGAAAAAACTGGTTCAAATTTATTGACAATTACCTACAATCAATTAAATGCGACCGCGGACAAGAAGCTTGATGAGGGTTCTTTTAAACTCTTTTTTGCTGACGGGTCTTCTGAGCCGCAATATGGAGGCTTTAACTACTTTTTTCCAAATGACACAAGAGACCGCTCACATACTTGGGAGTTCTTGAAAAATAAAGAACCGCTAGTCATTGGGTATAACGCAGGATTTTTTGCAGCAAAATATGACACTTCAAAATTGAACTGGGTTTTACCAGGAAAACCGTGCAACCTAGTTCCATCTGCACCAGCTGTTGATTGGACAGGAAAGCAGAGATATACAAGCGAATTAGATTACAAGTTGTGTGCAAGTGCGGCTGAAATTTTAGGGACAAAGCCAAACTGCGGAATAGATCCAGCCGAGGCGAAGGCTGCGGCTGCTGCTCTGGCTGCAGTAGAAAGAGCAAACGCTTTGGCGAAGGCTGCGCAAGATAAAGTCAACGCAATCAAGTCTCAAACGATAACTTGCGTCAAGGGGAAAGTAACAAAGAAGGTAACTGCGGTTAAACCAAAGTGCCCTGCTGGCTATAAAAAGAAGTAATTAATAAGGCTTAGCGTCCTTGATTTCGACTTTGATTTCTTTGCCGTTAGGTGCGGTGTAAGAAACAGTGTCGCCGATCTTTGCGCCCATAACGGCTGCACCAAGTGGTGACTTCTCGCTGTAAACGCTTAGATCACCTGATGCGATTTCACGGGAACCGAGTAAGAATTTCTCTTCATCGCCAGCGATGACCGCAGTAACAACCATTCCGGGACCGACAGTGCCATCTTCAGAAGCTGGTGGTGTTCCGATGTGCGCATTTTCAAGCATCTGCTTTAACTGGCGGATGCGCGCTTCCATCTTTCCTTGCTCATCACGTGCAGCGTGATAGCCGCCGTTCTCCTTCAAATCTCCTTCTGCGCGAGCTGCCTCAATCTTTGCGGTTACTTCTTTACGCCCAACGTTCTCGAGGTTTTCGAGTTCGGCGCGTAAGCGATCCGCGGCTTCTTGGGTAAGCCAAGTTTGTGGGGTACTCATAAGGGGCAACGGTATACGAAGTAATTATTCGGCGCGACAACGGGCGATGCTGGCAGTGAACGGCGCTGAGCGTGTGGGAATAGCAGTCACTTGCTGGCTGATGCGCTCACCTGCGGGGATGGTGTCATCTATTTGGCCAACCACGTTTTTATCTTGATCTAAAGCTTTTAGCGTGCAGATAACTACTTGATCTGAATCTGTGCGATTGATTGAGTAGCGCAGCGAAATCTCTTTTTCGCCCGTAACTTCAAATGAAATTAATTGGCTGCTGATTGCTGGATTTGCATGATGAAGTCCTGCCCAGAAAATCCACAGAAGTCCAACGATAGAAATAGCAAAGGCATATGCAACCCAACGATTTCCGCCGGCTTTGCCATAGCGATCTTCGTAGGAAAACTCCTGCGCTTCTTTCATGAGTTGATTATGGCATGATTAGGGTATGCGAGAAACTGTAGATCAAGGCTGGCCTGGATCGCTGACCGTTTTATTTCTCTGCATATCTGTTGCCTTTTTGCTGCGTAGTTTCTACAAGCGTTACATGCGTATGAACGCCCGCAAAGATGAAAATCCAACTGACAATTAAAAAGTTTTTTCAAGGCGCTGGGGTAATTTCGCTGGCTCTAGTTTTTATAGCCTTAGGTAATTGGCAACTAGATCGCTCAGTAATTGTAAAAGAGTTAAATGCGGCATCTAAAGTCATTGATCCAAAAATCTACTACCTCGGTGAATTAGCAGAGCCCTCAGTAGCCCTTGACTCAAGAAATGTAAATAAGAGCGTGGCTTTCTCTGGATTTTATGTAGCTAACTTTAAAGCGCCATTTCAGAAAGATGTCGACGGCAAGGTAAGCGATTGGGAAGTTGGGTTGTTACAGGTTGATGGTTCCGATCCATTATCTGGAGTCTTGGTAGTTCGAGGGCTTTGGGAAGACCGATTAAAAAATCCAGAAGTGGCAATGTCAACAAAAATTGAATTAGTTGGAACTTTGCAGCCACGTCAGAACGATGATCGCGCAGACAATGTTCCTGTGGTTATCTCTCGCCTTGATAGCAGCGTGATTGTTGGATTAACGGATTTAGATCTTTATGACGGATTTATTGTCGCTAAGTCGGAGACTACGAGAAGTGGCGATTTAATTCGCGATCGCGTGGTTGCCGCTCCTCCTGTTTCTAAGGTCGCCGGTTATTACTGGCAACATATTTCATATGTAGCGATTTGGTGGCTGATGGCTGCGATCGTCCTTTACCTTCCCTTTTATCGCCGTAGTATTAAGCCATGAGCGGTGCGGTAAAGAGATTTCGAGTAATGGCGTTAATCGCCGGAGTAATGTCACTTCTACTCTGGTTTGTTGATCTGCCAGTTGCCTACCTTTTAAATAATGATGACTGGAAAGCGAAAGTCGCCTGGATTCCCTTTGTCCATGGCTGGGTTTATGCGGTCTATCTCTTAGCTGCGATCCAATTTTCAGTTAAAGCGCGTTGGGAGCTACGCCGCGTTATCTGGCTGGCACTAGCTGGCACTTTGCCAGTTGCTTCATTTATTGCAGAGCGCAAAATTGTTAAGACCTATTCGTAACGCAATTAAATCTGCGCTCTATCCGCTCTATGAGTCGCGGATTGTTAAAGATCTAGATTTTTCTAAAACTCCCCGTCACGTTGGCGTGATCCTCGATGGCAATCGCCGTTTTGCAAAAGAGAACCCAAGCCCGATGGACCCAAAGGGCCATCGCCGCGGTGCAAGTAAGATCGTGGAATTCCTTGGCTGGTGCGATGAAGCAGAAGTAGAAGTCGTCACTTTGTGGTTGCTCTCAACTGAAAACTTTAAGCGCACTCCAGAAGAGCTAGATGGCTTGCTCGCGATAATCGGTGAGACCGTTGACGAACTCTGCGCCACTGGTAAGTGGAATATCAAAGCGGTGGGCGCGTTAGATCTATTGCCCCCTTGGCTCAGTGAAAAATTGGCGAGCCTGCCTCCAGTTATTGATGGTGGCGTTGAGGTCAATGTAGCCATTGGTTATGGCGGACGGCGCGAGATTGTCGATGCCGTTAAGGGATATATGCAAGATAAGAGCGCACATGGGGGAACGTTAGAAAGCGCCGCCAACGAGTTAAGCGCCGATGAAATATCGAAGTTTTTATATACGGCAGGCCAACCCGACCCGGAACTTTTGATCCGCACATCGGGTGAGCAACGCCTTGGTGGTTTTTTATTGTGGCAGAGCGCCTTATCAGAGTTCTATTTCTGCGAAGCCTATTGGCCTGACTTTCGTCGCGTTGATTTCTTGCGCGCACTTCGCGCATATTCGCAGCGCCAACGTCGACTTGGGGCATGAACCAAGGTTTGAATTAACTAACCGTTAATAAATAGCTATGGCGTGTCGCACCTAAAAGCCGGGCTCTGAGTTCTATCTTTTTCTAGTCAGAAGTAAGTCCGCCGGATAAAACTAAAAAGAATGCGAGAGATGGCCATTGGCTACTCCAGTATCTTCGAGTAAGAAAAAGAATTTAATAAAGACTTACGTAATAGATACCAGCGTTCTCCTGGCAGATCCGAACGCGCTCTCGAAATTTGAAGAGCACGAAGTAATCATCCCAATCGCAGTAATTGGCGAGTTAGAGACCAAGCGCGATCATCCAGAACTCGGCTACTTTGCCCGCGCAGCGCTTCGCACCCTCGATGATTTACGCGTTTCACACGGTCGCCTCGACCAACCACTGGTGATTACCCCAGAAGGCGGCACTCTCTCAGTTGAGTTAAACCACACCGATTTAAGCACCCTGCCACATGGCTTCTTACGTGATGGCACAAACGATTCGCGCATCCTGGCGATCGCCAAGAATTTAATGTCTGATGGAAAGCAAGTTGTCCTTGTCACGAAAGATTTGCCACTTCGCGTTAAGGCATCTTCTGTGGGCGTTGAAGCACAAGAATATTTAGCAGAGCTGGTTTCAAATAGCGGCTGGACCGGAATTGAAGAGTTAAACGTTGGTCATAACATTATCGATGAGCTCTATGCCGCAGATCGCGCCGACCATGAAGCCGCGCATCAGCT
>JAIYCF010000135.1 GCA_027488165.1 Streptomycetaceae bacterium | reverse complement strand
GTGGGTAGATCGCCTGGTGCAAGAAGCCTGGAAGCCAAATTGGACCGCGTTAAATATCGCAAACGATGATTTCATCCGCACGACCGAGGCCCGTCACACCGAGCGAGTTCAAAAGTTTTTACAATCGCTTAAAGATGCTGGACATATTTACGCCGGTAAATATGAAGGCCCTTATTGCGTTGGATGTGAAGAATTTAAATTACCCGGCGATCTAATCGATGCTGATGGCCAGAAGCTTTGCCCGATTCACAGCAAGCCAATTGAACTTGTAAATGAAAATAACTGGTTCTTCCGTTTATCTGCATTTGTTGAACCCTTGCTTGAGCACTACCGCAAAAATCCAGATGCTTGCCAACCTGAAAGTGCGCGCAACGAAGTTGTCTCTTTCCTAGAAGGTGGCGTCTCTGATCTTTCAATTTCTCGTTCTACATTTGATTGGGGCATTCCGGTTCCTTGGGATACCGATCAAGTTGTTTATGTTTGGTTCGATGCACTTCTCAACTATGCAACTGCGGTTGGTTTAACAGATGCGCCTGATACTGAAGGCGGCAAGAAGTTTGCACAGACTTGGCCAGCAGATGTTCACTTAGTTGGAAAAGATATCTTGCGTTTCCACGCTGTTATTTGGCCAGCGATGTTGATGGCTGCAGGTTTGGAAGTACCTAAGAAAGTATTTGCACACGGTTGGTTGCTAGTTGGTGGCGAGAAGATGAGCAAGAGCAAGCTCACCGGTATCGCACCTTCTGATATCACCGATCACTTCGGCGTTGATGCCTTCCGTTATTACTTCTTGCGCGCGATTCCTTTCGGTAGCGATGGATCTTTCTCTTGGGAAGATATGTCCGCTCGTTACACATCAGAGCTCGCAAATGACTTCGGAAACTTAGCTTCACGCTTAGCTGCGATGATTGAAAAATACTGCGAAGGTAAAGTGCCAGCCAAGGCCACCGATGCTGGGCTTTGCGCAGCGCTTCTTAGCACCGTGGAAAAAGCCGATGCTGCAATGGTCGCACTCGATTTCCAGGGTGGAATCAACGCAGTTATGGATTTCTGCAAGAAGGTAAATGGCTATGTAACCGAGAAAGAGCCATGGATCTTGGCGAAAGATCCTGCAAATAAAGCTGCACTCGAAGAAGTTTTATATAACACTGCCGAATCACTTCGCGCACTTGCTGTCTTGTTGCATCCGGTAATGCCGGCAACAACTGAAATCTTGTGGGAATCACTGGGTGCAAATGCAACCATTGGTTCACTTGCAGATCAGCAGATCTCGAAGGTTGCACAATGGGGACAACTTCCTGAAGGAACTCTTGTCACCAAGACTCCTGTGCTATTTCCACGACTCGAGACTAAAGAGTAATTTCCTATGGCAGATCGCCACAATCGCGATATTGATCGCCCTCTGGCGCCAGCGCCAAAACCACTTCCGGTTCCAACGGTAGATGCACATGCGCATTTGGAAATCGTTACCGATGCCGCGCCAGATTCTGCAGAAGTTAAGCAAGTTTTAGATGATGCTAAAGCTGCAGGTGTTGATCGCGTAGTACAAGTTGGTTATTCAGCAGAACAATCAAAATGGTGTGTTGCAGCAGCTGAACACTTCGATGATCGCGTGCTTGCTGCAGTTGCGCTGCATCCCAATGAAGCGCCAGTTGTTCCAGATCTAGAAGCGGATCTAAAGATTATTGAAGAACTGGCTGCACATCCGCGGGTTCGCGCAATTGGCGAAACAGGTTTAGATTATTTTCGTACTCCACCTGAATTACGTAAGCGGCAACAAGATTCCTTTAAATGGCATATCGAGCTAGCAAAGAAGACCAAGAAGGCTTTGGTTATTCACGATCGTGATTCACATGATGATGTCTTATCTATTCTGCTTGAAGTCGGTGCTCCCGAAAAGACCGTCTTTCACTGCTTCTCTGGCGGGGTAGATATGGCCAAGCTCTGCATCGAGCGCGGCTACATTCTTTCTTTTGCTGGCACCTTAACTTTTAAGAACGCTCCTGAACTACGTGATGCGGTAAAACTTGTTCCGCACGATCAGTTATTAGTTGAAACAGATTCTCCTTTCTTGGCACCAATGCCTAATCGGGGTGCTTTAAATACTCCAGCGCAGATCGCAAACATTGTTCGCGCCATGGCTGAAGAACGTAACGAGAGCGTTGGGGCACTGGCCCAAGCGCTTTCGGATAACGCCGAACGCATCTTTGGATCATTCGCCGCAGGTTCGACGATATGACCTTGCTGGGCGCTGCTGAAATTCGCGCACTCGCCGAAAAATTAGATTTAAAGCCAGCTAAATCATTGGGGCAAAACTTTGTAATCGATGCCAATGTCTGCCGCAAGATTGTTCGCACCGCTGGCGTTACCGCCGGAGATGTTGCACTTGAGATAGGTCCAGGCCTTGGTTCGTTGACTTTGGCGTTGATGGAAGAAGCAACTAGCGTCATTGCGGTTGAAATTGATTCGCGTTTAGCCGACCAACTTCCCTTAACTGCAAAGCTACATAGCGATCGCAGTGAAATTCTTACCGTCATAAATCAAGATGCGCTGCAAGTTAAATCACTTCCAGGCGAACCAACCGTTCTAGTTGCGAATTTGCCTTACAACGTTTCGGTGCCAGTCTTCTTGCATCTTCTAGAAATTCTGCCAACTCTGCGCAGCGGCGTTGTTATGGTGCAAGCCGAAGTTGCAGATCGCCTAGCTGCAAAACCAAACACCAAGGAATATGGAATTCCGAGCGTTAAGGCTGCTTGGTGGGCAGATGTAACTGGCGCTGGTTCAGTCTCACGTTCGATCTTCTGGCCAGCACCAAATGTGGATTCGAAGTTAGTTGGATTTAAACGCCGTGCAACTCCAGGTGATGAAACTCTGCGCAAGGAAGTCTTTACGATTATCGATCTAGCATTTGCACAACGTCGCAAGATGCTGCGCGCTGCTTTATCTTCTCGCTATGGTGGTTCCGCTGCCGCTGAAGCGCACTTAATCGCCGCCGGAATCGACCCAACTCTGCGCGGTGAGTCTCTCGATATCCATGGCTTCTGCAAAATTGCCCAACAAGGTTTAGAGTCTTAGCGTGTCCAGAACTAACCGAAACTCTGTCACCGTGCGAGTTCCTGCCAAGGTAAATCTGCAATTGGCAGTCGGCCCACGTGAGGCCGATGGATTCCACAATCTCGTTACCGTTTTTCAAGCGATCTCAATTTATGACGATGT
>JAIYCF010000082.1 GCA_027488165.1 Streptomycetaceae bacterium | reverse complement strand
TTCGCTTTCTTCGCAGCCTCAACTCTGCCGCTTACTCCTAGCTTTCTGTAAATACTTCGTAAGTGAGTTTTCATAGTGTTTTTCGAAATGTGAAGGATTTGGCCGATATCTGAAATCGAGTTCTCCGTTACCAGATATCTCAAGACCTCAATCTCTCGTCCAGTTAGCTGTTCTCCGGTGAATTTCACCATGCGGTTACGCTCTTGAATTCGATCAATTGCCAATCGGCTCAACGATTCAAGCCAAATTGATTTCTTACTAGAGGATAAATTAATGATTGCTTCCAAGGTTAAATTATCTTGCCTCAAGAAAATCTCCTGCGCCCCGACTTCTTCGCCCTTGGCAAGTGCAATACTGAGATATTCCCGTTGTTTCTTAACGCCTTCATCCTTCAACTTAGATAAATATAGGTACTTTCTGATGACGTCCCGCGGTGTAGCTTCTTCAAATTTTTTGATTTCGTTTGCATCTTCAATTTTTGATTTTCCTAGAGCACTCTTGCCTAACTGCTGCAGATAAGGAATATCAGGATTTCTCTTTACAATCGTGTCGATTCTGCCTAAATCCTTTGAATGGCTCTTCGCCAGTAATTCTCCCAAATCTACCAACCAGGTCATCGCCTTGAGATCCGGATCCAATAGAAGATCATTTCTCAATCGAGCCACCTTGGTGGAGATCTGATCTTGGCTATTAGGAATGCGTGACAAAATTCTAATTTCACCGGCTAGGCAAAGATATTTGATAAAGAGCATCTTGTTTTCCGCTGCTTCTTCTCCAAGCTTGATCATTTCAGACAAGGCATCATCAATCATTGAAAATTCATATAAGCAGCGGATCAGTACAAATCTGCAATCAAACGGTAAAGCCACTCCAACTCGACCAGCAGATTCTTCAAGCGCAATCGTGGTCTTGGCTAATTCATATGCTTTCTTGTATTCACCTTGTGAAAGCAACTGCATAGATCTAATCGCAGATTTGGCTTGATCTAGAACAGTCAAATTATCAGGGTTGTCGATTAGCAGAATATCCTCAGCGCACTGATTTAGTTTCTTGAGATCAGAAGTTACTAGAGCAATACAGGCAACTAGACGAATCAGTCGCCCCTTATCCATTGGATCTAAGGTTCCGCTCTTGACCGGGGAATTAATTGCAACTTCAGCGTGCTTTAAAGACAACTGATAGTCGCCATTGTGAAAGCTGACATACGCTCGGCAGAGATTGCTTATCTGCTGTACCCAGACTTCGATTGGATTTCCACGAGTACTTTCCTCTAAGTCATCTAGAAGAGCTATACATTTTCTGAAATTTAAGTCAATCAAATTTCCGATTGCTTCAAAACCTTTAGCCATAAATAAACTATTTTCTGAATCGTCTAGAGAGCTCTTTGCATATTCGGTGAATTCTTTGCCTTGCCCAGTTAGCGACAACTCCGCCATTCTGGTTAAGTAGAGACGATAGAAAAAATCCAAGTCATTTTTTTCGATTGCAGTTTCAATGATTTTATGAACACTGCTGGAAAAGCCAGGAAGGGGTGACTTAGAAGGGTCTTTGCTCACCCCCTTAGGGTGAGGCATCGCGGGAGTTATTTACAGGTGATTCTCAGCGTGAGGGGGTGATAAAAAGGGGCGAAATACTTGGTATCGAAGGTGGATACCGCGTAGAACCAAACCTAGAAATCAGAACGAAGCGACTTAGTTAGGAGCGCGAGGAGTGCGGTCGCAGAAAGAATCGCCGCTAAAACTATGTAGGTCGCGCTAACACCGAATCTTTCGACAGAGAGTCCGGCAGCAACCATGCCTAGTGGAGGTGCGGCATAGAAAACTGCCGTCTGAACTCCAAACACTCTGCCTTGTTGATCGGCCGGAACACGTTGCTGAATCAGAGTACTCACGAGTGGATTAAATGGACCCCAAGATAAACCGAGAAAAAATCCTGCAACGATGAGGATTGGCAATGGCGGCAGGAAAGCCATAGGAATAATGCTTATGGCAGTTCCTATAAGTGTCGCGCGCACAAGATTCTTTCGTGACATTCGAGCGCTAATCCAACCGTAACCAAAGGATCCAATTGCAGATCCAGCAGCTAGCGCCGAAATAACTACCCCGAGGCTTGCAGGCTTTCCTAAATCTTCGAAGTAAGTTGATAAGACAACCGTCTCAGTCGGCAGATAAACAGCGGCGATGATTAACACCGCAATCGTTATTGTGCGGATAAGTTTATCGTTCCAGAGAACCTGAAAGCCAACGCTGATACTTCTGTTAGTTGTTTCGCCCATCTCTTCAGCCAAATCACGTGCTTCTTTGCCGAGATTGCCAACTCGTAAGAAGGCGATAGCCAACGCAGCAAAAATAAAGAGACCGCCAGCGACCCAAAAGGAATTAACTGCGCCGACAGTTGAAATTAAACCTGCTCCAACAGCCGGACCAAAAATCCACGAAACCCCCATAAACCCGTCGTGTATTCCATTTAGTCGATCAAGTTCAATATCTGACGCTTTAGCAACGTCAGCTAAGAGCGTTTTGCGTGCTGTGTAACCTGCGGGATCAAAGATGGCGCCAATTACAGCGATGATCAAAATTACTGAACTAGTGAGATCTGCAGTTAAAGCGACTATTGGAAAAGCAGCTACCGCAGCAGCTGAGAGTAAATCTGCCCAGATACTCACTGAACGTCGACCCAGGTGGTCTACAAGCCATCCGCCAATAGGCGATATCAACAAACCGGGCAGTGCAGAAATCGCTGCGACTAATCCAGCGAAGGCCGGGGAACCGGTCTCTTCAAGAATCAACCATGGAATTGTGATCATGACAATTGAATTGCCTAAACCCGAGGAAAAATTCGATAGTTGATGGAGGACTACCGGAAGTTTCTTTTTCATTAACTTTCAGCTCCCCTTAGATTTGTTGTATTAATGCTACATAGCATATATGCTATTTCTCATGAGTCGCAACCCCGAAGAGCCGGTATACAACCGCATCGAAGAAGCACGAATCGACTTGGGGCTGTCTCGGCAAGATCTCGCAGTCAAGGTCGGAGTGCATTATCAAACTATCGGTTATCTAGAACGTGAGGAATACAGCCCATCGCTCGTCCTTGCCTTGCGTATCGCTAAGGCTCTTAACAAAGAAGTATCTGAACTCTTTTCGCTAACTCAATTAAAGAAGGGAAAGTAGCGATGTCTAAGAAGAACAAGATTTATTGGTTTGAGGGCGTTACTGAAAAGGGAGTCAAATCCTTGCTGACCGATGAGAATTCAAAGTACAGATGGTTACGATCCCAGAAAAATCGAAGAATTCTTGTCGTTTTCATGGCACTGGGAACGGCCCTTGTTGCGGCAGGAAGTTATTGGCCAACTTTAAAAACCAATTTGAATCTATCTGATGGAACTTCATTAGTGATTTATAGCGTTACCGCCATCTTCGCTATTTTTGCTGTACTTATGGGTTATTTGTTTCTACGAATTAGCGTTCGTGGGATAGCAGATGCACCTGATGAGCTTCTAGATGAACGTCAGATCAAGATTCGTGATACTTCATTTAGATATGCATATTATGGGTTTGGATACCTAGTTCTAGCGCTTTTGCTTCTAATGAACCTAGGGCCTGAAGTAAAGCTATTTCAGCCAGATGGAAATGATGGAAGCTACCTAATAATTTCGATGATGTTCTTATGTGCCGCTTTGCCATCGATGATCTTGGCCTGGCGCGAACGAGATATCTAATCCAGCTTATTGGAAGATTATTCTCTAACGTGGCTTCGCTGAGGCTGGATCTTGGAAAGCAAGATATCGCGAGGCTCGGATACCATTAGAGCCTGGAGAGAGGCTCGTAATATGAGTACAAACGAATCAGAGTTGACAGATCTTGAGCAAGAAAAGATAAACCTCGATAAGACTTTCCGTTCGCTCGCAAGAATTTTCATAGTTGCAGGTGCCATCGGCTGGTTTGCATCAGCTTCTCTTCTGATCGAAAGAGTTAAATCTCTGCAGAATCCGACAAAAGATCTTGCTTGCGACATAAGCCCTTTCGTCGCGTGCGGACCTTTATTTGACCGTTGGCAGGCTTCATTATTTGGCTTCCCTAACGCGATGCTGGGAGTAGCAGGATTTATTGTGCCAATTGTTATTGGATTCGCAATCTTTGCTGGTGCGAAATTCAACGGCTGGTTCTGGCGCGGTGCAGTTATAGGTCTGGGCTTAGCTTGGTTTTTTGTGACATGGCTCTTTACTCAGAGCGTTTACAACATAGGCGTACTTTGCCCATATTGCTTAGTGGTTTGGTTAGCGACGATTCCAATGTGGTGGTCTGTCCTGATTGTCACAATGATTCAAGGTTTTTGGGGTTCAAGAATTCGCAACCTCGTTAGTCGTCGCGGAATCTCATTTATACCGGCATCCATAATTCTCAACTATGGCGTCATCGCAGTGTTAATCATGCAGGAAATGGGCGATCGGATAATAAGTAGTTTCTGATTACTTTGTGGTTCTCTCAGATAATAGATTTTAAATTGGCCAATAACCAGTGAAGGAAAACTTTTCGGAATGAGTGAAGCACAAGTAAACGCGCATTTAAAGAAATTTGCTCCTGAACAAAGAAGGGTTTTGATCGAGCTTAGAGATCATATTGCGTCAAAACTCCCATCTTCCGAGCAAGTAATTAAATATGGGATTCCCACATTCTTGATCAGCGGTGTAGCGGTTGTTGGTTTTGATGGCTATAAAGGGCACAACAGCCTGTTTCCATACAGCGGCTCGTTCAATCTTCGACTTAAGAAAGAATTAGAAAAATATGAGCAAACAAAAGGTTCAATTCACTTCGAGCTAAAGAAAAGTATTCCAAAACCACTCATAAACAAAATTCTTGATGAAAGAATTAAACAGATTAATGATTCGTATCCGAAGAAAACTGGCGAATCTCTTGAGTTTTATGCGAACGGGGTGCTTAAAGCAAAAGGAAGGTATAAAAACGAGAAACTTCATGGCGATTGGCAATGGTTCCGAAAAACCGGAGTAATCATGCGATCAGGAAGTTTTAAGAATGGCGCCCAAGTTGGCATCTGGACAACATATGATGCAAGTGGAAAAGTGTATAAAGTCACCGATTTCTCTGGCTCGAAGTGAGATTCTTGAGAGCGGCAATTCTTTTCTGCAATCGGTATTTACGGTAACTTTGGCTTTCTAGTTTTATTTGAAGGGCTGTAATGAAATCCACGAACAAGGCGACGTCTCTTGGCGCGCTTACCTTAGGCGCGCTCGGAGTCGTTTTTGGCGATATTGGGACAAGCCCCATTTATGCGCTCCGTGAATCTCTACGCACGGCAGGTTCTGAGGTCTATGACATCTACGGAGTTGTGTCATTAATTTTCTGGTCTCTAATGCTCGTGGTAACACTTAAGTATCTTGTTTTCGTTCTCAGAGCCGACAACAACGGTGAAGGTGGAATTCTCTCTTTATTC